>DATBGF010000549.1:0-9970 GCA_036558145.1 Acidimicrobiales bacterium | reverse complement strand
CTCCCGGCTACGGCGACCAGGGGTACTCAGGCGAGCGGCGGCCGGGGACGCGGCGCCGGGCTGATCCGGGTGGCTACGAGAGTGAGCCCCGGGGTGGCGGCGGGGGCCGAGGGGGCGGGGGTGGCTTGCCCTTCGGGTTCGGGGCACTGTTCGGCCTGGCCGGTTTCGCGGCGTTCGTGGTGGCGCTGCTCGTGATGCCCTGGTTCGAGGTCGGGGGCGAGGGGGTGAAGTTGTCGGACATGCGCTCGGCGTTCACGCTCGCCGAGACCGACCCGGACTCGCTCCTGCCCGACGGTGGGGGCACGCCGCCGGCGACGATCGACCCGTCCGCCGGCATCCCCACGCAGGACCAGATCACCGACGCCATCGAGGGCCAGGCCAAGGAGGCCGCGGCCCAGGCGGCCGCCGACGCCATCGATTCCGGACGGTCCCGCTACCTGGAGATGTACACCAGCTGGATCTGGATCGCGCTGATCGGGGCCGTGGGCCTGGCGACGGTGCTGGGCACGCTGCTCGGGATGCGCGGCCTGGCCTCGTCGCTCTTGGTGCCCGCCGCCATTGCCCACGGGGCTGCGCTGTGGGTCGTGTTCAGCGGGTCCGGGGCGCCCAGCCCGGGAGTCGGGGTGTGGGTGGGGGTCGGCGGGCTCCTCGGCGTCCTGTTCGGCATCATCGTGGGACCGAAGCGCAGCTGAGCCACCACCTCAGGTAGCCCGCATCCGACCACGGACCGGAGGACGTCGGCTACGGTCGCCCCGTGCGCCGTCCCCCCGGAGCGTGGCGCCTCGCCGCCGCCGCCATCCCCGTCACGGTCGCCGCAGGCTGTTCGCTGCCCAGCTTCGGGGCGCCGGAGCCGAAGTCCGAGCAGGGCAAGACGATCTTCGACCTGTGGCAGGGGTTCTTCGTCGCCGCCATCGTCGTCGGCCTGATCGTCTACGGCCTGCTGATCTTCGTGATCCTGCGCTACCGGCGCGGCCGGACCGGCGACGAGATCCCCGACCAGACCGCCTACCACGTCCCGCTCGAGATCATCTACACCGCCATCCCGATCCTGATCGTGATCGTGCTGTTCGCCGTGAGCTGGGCGGCCCAGGACAAGGTCACCGCCGTGGCGGCGGATCCCGTGGCCAAGGTCGAGGTCATCGGGTTCCGCTGGTCGTGGCAGTTCCACTACCCGGACGAGGACGTGACCATCACCGGCGAGCCCGGGCGCGGCCCCGAGATGGTCATCCCGGTGGGCGAGCCCGTGCAGCTGCGCCTCGTCAGCAACGACGTCAACCACTCGTTCTGGGTGCCCGACTTCCTGTCCAAGCGTGACCTCATCCCCGGCATCCGCAACGTGATCGACGTGACGCCCACCGAGACCGGCGAGTACGTGGGCCGCTGCGCGGAGTTCTGCGGGCTCGACCACTGGCGCATGAACTTCTCGATCAAGGTCGTCGAGGAGGACGAGTACCAGGCCTGGCTCGACGATCACCGGGACGGGTCCTCGTGACCACCGTCGAGGAACGCCCGATAGTCGCCGAGGAGCCGCCGCACGAGCGCCGCGCCGAGGGGCTCCTGGCCTTCCTCACCACGACCGATCACAAGCGCATCGGCATCGCGTACATGGCGACCGCGTTCGCGTTCTACCTGATCGGCGGGGCGCTGGCCATGGTGATCCGCACCGAGCTGGCCGAGCCGGGCACCCAGATCGTGGCCCAGGGCCGCTTCAACGAGATGTTCACCATGCACGGGACCATCATGTTGCTGCTGTTCCTGGGCCCCTTCGGCACCGGGCTGGCGAACTACTTCGTGCCCCTCCAGATCGGCGCCCGGGACATGGCGTTCCCCCGCCTCAACGCCCTGTCCTACTGGTTCATCCTGTTCGGCGGCATCACGCTGCTGACCGGCTTCCTGACCTCGGACGGCGCCGCCGACTTCGGCTGGACCGCCTACACGCCCCTGTCCGACAGCCTGTACTCGCCGGGCCTCGGCAACGACCTGTGGATCATCGCGGTCGCGCTCATCGGCGTGTCCGGGATCCTGGCCGCGATCAACATCGTGACGACGGTGATCTGCATGCGGGCCCCGGGGATGCGCATGTTCCGCATGCCCATCTTCACCTGGAACATGCTGGTCGTCTCGATCCTGATCCTGATCGTGTTCCCGGTGCTGTCGGCCGCGGCCGCGATGCTGCTCGCCGACCGCCAGCTCGGAGCCCACGTGTACGACGCCACCAACGGCGGCGCGCCGATCCTGTGGCAGCACCTGTTCTGGTTCTTCGGGCACCCGGAGGTCTACATCCTCGCCCTGCCCTCCTTCGGGATCGTCACGGAGATCCTGCCTGTGTTCTCGCGGCGGCCCGTGTTCGGCTACGCCGGCCTCGTCTTCGCCACCATCGCCATCGCGGCGTACTCCGTGGGCGTGTGGGCCCACCACATGTTCACGACGGGCGCGGTGGTGAACCCGTTCTTCATCGGCTTCTCGATGGTGATCGCGGTGCCCACGGGCGTGAAGTTCTTCAACTGGATAGGCACGATGTGGGGCGGCAGCCTGGTCTTCCCGACCGCGATGCTGTTCGCGCTGGGGTTCCTGTTCACGTTCCTGCTCGGCGGCCTGACCGGGGTGATGCTGGCGTCCGCCCCCATCGACTTCCAGGTGCAGGACAGCTACTTCGTCGTGGCCCACATGCACTACGTGCTGTTCGGCGGGGCGGTGTTCGCCATCTTCGGGGGCATCTACTACTGGTGGCCCAAGATCACCGGGCGGCTGCTGGACGAGCGCTGGGGCAAGGTGCACTTCTGGATGACGCTGGTGGGCTTCCACCTCACGTTCTTCGTGCAGCACATCCTGGGGCTCGAAGGGATGCCCCGGCGGGTGGCGGACTACTTCCCCGACGACGGGTTCACCGGCCTCAACCAGATCTCGACCCTGGGTGCCTTCCTGCTGGGGGCGTCGATCCTCCCGTTCATGTGGAACGCGTTGCAGACGCTGCGGGGGAAGATGGGGTCGGTGGCGGGCGACGACCCGTGGGGCGGGCACACGCTGGAGTGGGCCACCACCTCGCCGCCCCCGCCCGAGAACTTCACGGGACCGCTCCCACCCGTCCGCTCCCCGCGGCCGGTGTGGGACCTGCACCACCCCGCCGCACGCGCCTCGACCGAGATCGATCCGGCCCCGGCCACCTACAGGGACGGGCAGACGTGAGCGGACACCGAGGCCGCGCACACCGGCCAACGCGCCCCGCAGCGGAGAGGTCGCACGACGACTACGGGGGCGGGCTGACGTGAGCGGACACCGACGCCCGCACACACCGGCCGGCGCGCTCCGCAGCGGGCGAGCGGAGACGTCGCACAATCACGGGGACGGGCAGACGTGAGCGAACCGACCGTGCGCGGGAGCGAAGGGCGGGGCGAGGGCACCGACGCCGAGCGGGGGCATGGGGGGCGGCGGCTGGCGGACGATCGGGCGGTGCCGTGGCGGGTGTTCCTGGCGATCGCCGTGATCGTGGCCGTGATGGCCGCCATCTACTGGATCGTGGCTCACGACGAGTACAGCGGGGTCGTGCTGCTGGCCCTGACCGTGGGGCTCACCGGGTGGGTGGCGCTGTACCTGTGGCTGGGGCAGCGGGGCGAGGGGCCCACGGCGCCCGAGCCGCCGGCCGAGGTCCAAGAGCACTACCTGCCGCACGCCAGCGTGTGGCCGTTCGCCATCGCCCTGGGGGCGGCCACGCTGGCGAACGGACTGGTCCTCGGGCTCTGGGTGATCGTGCCCGGAGCCGCCCTGATGGCGTTCGGGTTCGGCGGCTTCGTCCGCCAGACCCGGCGCCGCGACTGACCGGACTGCCGCGCCAGGAATAGTTGCGCGTACAATTTGTTCTTGTCGGGGCAGATCAGGAGGAAGACCAGATGCCCGCCATCACCGTCGACGATCCCCTCACTCTCCCCGCGATCAC
The DNA here is from genome assembly GCA_036558145.1 of Acidimicrobiales bacterium. Lineage (GTDB taxonomy): Bacteria > Actinomycetota > Acidimicrobiia > Acidimicrobiales > VFJN01 > ZC4RG19. Next base: position 6,036 of record DATBGF010000549.1, on the reverse strand, counting down.
CGAGCCCGACCCCGAGGGGTCGGTCGAGCGGCCCGTGCTGTCGGTCACGACCGCGCCTTCCGGGTTCGAGGGCGAGGGCTTCCCCGTGCGGCGCGCCTTCGCCGGCATGCCCCGTCACCTGCTGGACCCCTTCGTCCACATGGACCAGATGGGCGAGGTCGACTACGCGCCGGGCGAGCCCCGCGGCACGTCCTGGCACCCCCACCGCGGCTTCGAGACCGTCACCTACATGATCGACGGCACGTTCCAGCACCAGGACTCGACCGGCGGCGGCGGCCTCATCACCAACGGCGACACCCAGTGGATGACCGCCGGAGCGGGCATCCTCCACATCGAGCGCCCGCCCGAGGACCTGGTGGTCAGCGGCGGCCTGTTCCACGGCGTGCAGCTGTGGGTGAACCTGCCGGCGGCGGACAAGTTCGTCGACCCCCGCTACCAGGACATCCGCGGCGGCCAGGTCAAGCTGCTGCGCTCCCCCGACGGCGGCGCCCTGCTGCGCCTGATCGCCGGGTCGCTGGGCGGCTACGACGGCCCCGGCATCACCCACACGCCCATCACCTACGTGCACGCCACCGTGGCCCCCGGGGCGCGGCTGGTGGTCCCGTGGTCGCCCGACTTCAACGCCCTCGTCTACGTGCTGGCGGGGCGGGGCAGCGTGGGCGGCGAGGGCCGGCCGGTGCGGACCGGGCAGCTGGCGGCGTTCGGGCCGGGCGACCACCTGGAGCTGACGGCCGACGCCAGCCAGGACTCGCACACCCCCAACCTCGAGGTGCTGCTCCTCGGTGGGCAGCCCATCCGGGAGCCCGTGGCCCAGTACGGCCCGTTCGTGATGAACACCCGGGAGGAGCTGGCCCAGGCGTTCGAGGACTTCCAGTCCGGCAAGATGGGCCAGATCCCCGCCTCCCACTTCGGCAGCTGAGCCGCCGGAGGTACGAGCGACGAGAGCGTGGTTGGCAGGCCGGATCACTGGGCAGCGTTTGAGCATGGCCTTCAAGCTCTGGCACGTGCCGGTCCGGCTCGCCACCGGCGCCTTCATCCTCAACTCGGGGCTCTCCAAGCGCAACGCCGACAAGGAGCACGCCGAGCAGCTGCACGGATTCGCGAGCGGGGCCTATCCCCAGTTCCGGGACACCCCGCCCGAGCAGTTCGTGAACATGCTCTCGGCCGCCGAGATCGCCCTCGGCGCGGCCCTGCTGACCCCGTTCGTGCCCAGCGGCATCGCCGGGGCCGGGCTCCTCGGCTTCGCCGGCGGGCTGGGGGGCCTCTACTGGCGGACCCCGGGCCTCCACGAGGAAGGCAGCCTTCGCCCCACCGAGCAGGGCATCCCCATCGCCAAGGACTCGTGGATGATCGGCATCGGCGCCGCCCTCGTCCTCGACGCGCTCACCCCGCGCCGCAAGCGACGGAAGCGGTCGTAGCGATCACACCAGCCTGAGGTGGCCACGCGTCACCTCGCGCGGCGCGGCCGCCTCCTCCCCGGACGACCCCGCGCCCACCGCGGCCGCCCGCGGCGCGGGCTCGGCGTAGCGGAAGGTCACGGCCGCCCGCGGGACGCCGGCACGCCGCAGGGCGGTGGCCAGCTTGCAGGACTCGAACCGACCCAGCGCGCCGGCGCCCGGGGTGGCCACGAACCGGTAGGCCTCGCCCGCGGCGTCGATGCACAGTGAGCCGCCCGAGGCCACGTGCTCGTAGATCCACACGTCGAGGCCGGCCTCGCGGCTGACCCGGCCGACCAGCCGGTACTCGTCGAGGTGGACAGCCCAGGGCAGGTGCTCGGAGCGCGCCCGGGCGCCGGCCTGCACGAGGGGGCGCCACCACTCGTAGAGGTGGGGCACGTTGCGCGGCGGGGACCAGAGATCCATGGCCCGGACGTTACGGACGGGGTGTGACACTTTCGGGGGCCGCTCCACCTTGACCGGTCGGTCAAGGTGGTGTTGGCTGGTCGATGACACCCGTGTCAGGCACTCGTCATGTCCGACATACGTCAAGGGGGAGCGGCTATGCACGACCTGGTCATCCGCAACGGGTCCGTCGTCGACGGGTCCGGGGCTCCGGCCCGTACCGCCGACGTCGCCATCGACGGCGAGCGCGTCACGGCCGTGGGCCGGGTCGAGGAGAAGGGCCGCCGCGAGATCGACGCCGGGGGCCGGCTGGTCACGCCGGGCTTCGTCGACATCCACACCCACTACGACGGCCAGGTCACCTGGGATCCCGAGGTCACCCCGTCCAGCTGGCACGGCGTCACCACCATCGTCATGGGCAACTGCGGGGTGGGCTTCGCCCCCGCCAGCCCGGCCAAGCGGGAGTGGCTCATCCAGCTCATGGAGGGCGTCGAGGACATCCCCGGCACCGCCCTCGACGAGGGCATGACCTGGAACTGGGAGACCTTCCCCGAGTACCTCGACGAGATCGAGCGCATGGCCCGCGTGCTCGACGTCAGCGCGCTGGTCCCCCACGGCGCGGTGCGGGCCTACGTGATGGGCGAGCGGGGCGGCGCCAACGCCGAGGCCACCGGCGACGAGATCGAGCTCATGGCCAAGCTGGTCCAGGAGGCCGTCGAGGCCGGCGCCGCCGGGTTCTCGACCACCCGCACGATCCTGCATCGGGCCAAGGACGGCGAGCTGGCCGAGGGCACCCTGGCCAGCGCCGACGAGCTGATCGCCATCGGCCGGGGGCTGGGCCGGGCCGGGGCCGGCGTGTTCGAGATGGCGAGCGACATGTTCGACGCCGACGCCGAGTTCGCCTGGATGACCACGGTGGCCCGCGAGTCGGGCCGCCCGGTCACGTTCAACTGCCTCCAGGACGACATCCGCCCCGAGCACTGGCGCCGGCTCATCGAGCTGGCCGACGCCGCCGCGGCCGAGGGCGCCCGCATCGTCCCCCAGGTGGCGGGCCGGCCGGCCTGCATCCTGCTCGGCTGGGACACGACGGCGAACCCGTTCCTGTTCCACCAGACCTGGCAGGCCATCGCCGGACTGCCCCGAGAGGAGCGCCTGGCCCGGCTCCGCACCCCCGAGGTGCGCGAGGCCATGCTGGCCGAGAACCCCCAGCTGGAGGGCATCGCCGCCTTCCTCACGTCCTCGTACCACAAGCTGTTCCCGCTGGGAGACCCGCCCGAGTACGAGCCGGCGCCCTCCGAGAGCCTGAAGGCCGTCGCCGCCCGCGAGGGCACGACGCCCGAGACGCTGGCCTACGACCACATGCTGAGCGACGGCGGCCGGGGCCTGCTCTACCTGCCCCTGCTGGGCTACGCGCACGGCGACTTCGGGGCCCTGCACGAGATGCTGGTGCACCCCTCGACCGTGCTCGGCCTCGGGGACGGCGGCGCCCACTGCGGCATCCTGTGCGACGCCTCGCTGCCGTCCTACATGCTCAGCCACTGGGTGCGGGACCGGTCCCGCGGCGAGCGCCTCGGCCTGGAGCAGGCGGTCCACCTGCAGACCCGGCGCACGGCCGCGCTGTACGGCTTCGACGACCGCGGCCTGCTCGCCCCCGGCTACCTGGCCGACGTGAACGTCATCGACTTCGACGCCCTGGCCATCGAGGCGCCCGAGATCGTGTACGACCTGCCCGCGGGCGGCCGCCGGGTGATCCAGCGGTCCCGGGGCTACGCGGCCACGGTCAAGCGGGGCGTGGTGGTCCGCGAGGACGACGAGGCGACCGGCGAGCGTCCGGGCCGCCTGCTGCGGGGCCCGCAGCCGCTGACTAGTTGAGCCCGAGCCGGGCGTACTGGTCGGGCGGGGCCTCGACCTCGTCCAGCGCGGTCCGCAGGAGGTCGAGCATGTCCCGCTCGACCTTGGCCTCGCCGGCCCGGTTCTCCGCCTCGTCGGGGTCGATGTCGACGTCGTAGAGGTGGTGGGACTGGGACCGGCCGGCGGCCCAGTACGGCAGCCGGTCCCCGGGGCCGAACGGCTGGCGGATCACCGGCACGGTGGAGCCGGGCATGAACGCCAGCTCGGCGCGCGAGTCCGGCGGGGGCAGGTCCTCCACCCCGGCCACGTGCAGCGGCATCGTCGACCAGCGGTTGGACCACATCGACAGCGGGCGGTTGCCCTCCACCGGGGCCCGGGCGTACTTGCGCCGGCCGTCGGTGACCTGGACCCAGTTGCCCCACACGCCGCCGACGGCCCAGTCCCGCACCGAGGTGGTGGTGCCCTCGACCAGGGGCCGGAGCGAGGTCCCGTGCGTGCGGTGGCCGGGCCGGACGCCGAACGCGTCCGCCAGCGTGGCGTGCAGGTCGACGCCGGTGGTGAGGGCGTCGCACGTGGACCCGCCCGGCACGCCCGGCCAGTGGACCAGCAGCGGCACATGGCCCAGCGGCTCGAACTGGGGGACGCCCGGCTTGCCCCAGATGTCCGCACCGCCGCGGGTCTCGCCGAGGTAGTGGCCGTGGTCGGTGCACACGACGACCGCGGTGGTGTCCCACAGGTCGCCCTCGTCCAGCGCCGCGACCACCTGGCCGAACCAGTGGTCGATCATCGACAGCTTGGCCCCGTAGTTGGCCCGGATGTGGCGGGCCTCGGCCTCGCTGATCAGGCCCTTCGTGACCCCGCCCACGGTGTAGGGCGGCCAGATGACCAGGTCGCCCTCCCACGGCTCGTCCTCGTAGCGGCCCAGCCACGGCGGCGGGGTGTCGAAGGGCTCGTGGGGGTCGAACTCGTCCACGAACAGCAGCCAGCGGTCGTGCTGGGGCGCGGCCCGGCGCAGCCAGTCGGCGGCGGTGGCCATCGTGCGGGGGCCCGGGTAGTCGTCCTCGGCCCGGAAGAACGTGCGGGAGCGGTCGTAGGCCCGCTCGATGCGGAGCTCGTCGCCCCAGGTCTTGCGGAGGAACCAGCCACCGTCGCGGGCGGGCGGGGCGGGCGTGCCCACCCACGACGTGTCGACGTAGGTGCGCCAGGGATCGCCCTCGTGGCCCCGCACGTAGTCCCAGCCCGCGAAGTCCGTGTGGTAGTTCTCGCCGCCCGTCTCGAACAGGTGGGGATGGTCGCTGACCAGCATGGTGGTCACGCCCGCGGCCCGCAGGTCGGCGGTGATCGGCCTCTCCCACAGCTCGATCGAGCCCCAGGGCTTCCACAGGAAGTCGAGCGCCCCGCACAGGATGTCGTGGCGGGCGGGCATGCACGGCAGCGAGCCGGTCACGTGCCGGGTGAAGCGGGTGGCCCGGGCGGCGAAGGCGTCGAGGTGGGGCGTGGCGAACTCGGTGCCCCCGTAGCTGCCCAGCATGTGGCGGTTGAGGCTGTCGAGCAGCACCACCACCACGTTCCTGGGCCCGTTGGTGACATCGGCCATCGCGGGAGTGTACGGGCGGCGCCGTGGGCCTACCCTCGTGTCGTGGCTACTGGGGAACCGCACACCGACGCGCCCGAGGACATCGACGCCCTCGTGGCGGACCCCGTGCTCGTCGCGGTGCGGGCCGAGGCGACGGCCGCCGCGCCACCGGCCGAGCCGCCGGCGGTCTGGGGCCGGTTGGACGACCCCGAGGCGGCCGCGGCCGGCGGCGACGTGGACACCCGGGCCCGAGCGCTGCTGGAGCAGATGACCGAGCACGAGAAGGTGCAGCTGCTCACCGGGACGCTGTCGCTGCGCCACGGCCTGCGGGCCGTGCAGCGGGGCGACCAGCACGTGTGGGTGGCGGGCGAGGTGGCGCGGCTGGGCGTGCCCGGTCTGCGCTACGTCGACGGGGCCGGCGGGGTGGACGCCCCCGGCGCGACCGCGTTCCCCGTGCCCATCGGGCGGGCGGCCACGTTCGACCCCGCGCTCGAAGGCCGCGTGGGCGACGCCGTCGGCGTCGAGTGCCGGGCCGTGGGGGCCAACCTGTTCGGCGGCGTGTGCGTGGACCTGCTGCGCCACCCGGGTGGCGGCCGGGCGCACGAGACGTTCGGCGAGGATCCGCACCTGGTGGGCGAGATGGGCGCCGCGCTGATCCGGGGAGCCCAGCGCCACGTGATGGCGTGCGCCAAGCACCTCGTGGCCGCGTCCGTCGAGGACGGGCGCTACCGGCTCGACGTCCACGTCGACGAGGACGACCTGCGCGAC
>DATBGF010000548.1:0-13522 GCA_036558145.1 Acidimicrobiales bacterium | reverse complement strand
GCGGACGCGAGCGCAGGTGATCTCGCGGACATCCCGCAGGAGACCGCCGGCCCCTACCCGGGCGACGGCTCGAACGGCCCGAACGTGTTGACCGAGAGCGGCGTCGTCCGCCGGGACATCCGACCGAGCTTCGGGTCCGCCAGCGGCACGGCCGAAGGCATCGAGTCCACGATCGACCTGACGCTCGTCGACTCCGCGACCGGCGATCCCCTCCCGGGCGCGGCCGTGTACCTGTGGCACTGCGACCGAGACGGCAACTACTCGCTCTACTCCCAGGGCTTGGAGAACGTGAACTACCTGCGTGGTGTGCAGGAGGCCGGCGAGGACGGCACGCTCTCGTTCATCTCGATCTACCCCGCGTGCTACTCGGGCCGGTGGCCGCACATCCACTTCGAGGTCTACGAGAGCCTCGACGCCGCCACGAGCGGGAGTGAGGCGCTCGCCACCTCGCAGCTCGCGCTGCCCGAGGACGTCTGCGACGTCGTCTACGCCACCTCCGGGTACGACGAGAGCGCAGGCAACATGAGCCGGTTGACCATCGACAGCGACAACGTGTTCAGCGACGGCTGGGAGACCCAGATGGCGACCGTCACCGGCGACCCCGACAGCGGCTACGCGATCTCGCTGACCGTCGCCCTCGATCCGGATGGAGAGCGTGCCGCCGCAGCGCCGGCGCCGTCCGGCGGCGGTGGCACTCCGACCGGTCCGATGGGGGCACCGCCGGGATCCTGAGCCGATCCCGGAGCGGTGCGCCCTGGGCCATCAGCGCCTGACGCTCTTGAGCTTGACCACCCTCGTGGTATCGGTCCGGATCAGCACCTCGGTGTCCGGGTCCAAGGCCTGGCTCTGGACCTCGACATCCGCGTTGCCCTTCACGAACGGAACGGCGAAGTCCGCGACCACCTCCGCGCTCCAGGTCGCGGCGGTACCGGGTGTGCAGTCGACGGGGTCGGCGAAGTTCGAGCCGTGCTTCGGGCCAACCGGCGACTGCTGGGTCACGCTGACGAACACGCTCACGCGTGCCGGCTTGTCGCAGGTCACCGTGCCACGCACCGTCGCCGCTCCGGTCGCGAGGCTGGCCCTGCCCGACCGGTCGATCGCCGTGTCGAGGTTCAACAGCGGCGGAGCCGGCGGATTGCTGACATGGACCTCGCCGCGGGCTGCCGGGTCGCCACCCTCGCAGTGATGCTCGAACGTGGCATCCAGGGTCTGCACGTAGCCGCTGGGACCGAAGGTCACGTCGATGATGGTGAACGAACCGGTCACCTCGTTGCAGGCCCGGCCCGGCCCCTCCAAGGCGAGCCCCGGGCCGTCGGCGTTGAACGGCCACCGGGTTGCGTTGGTGTAGGTGCCCGGCACCAGCGGCTGGGCGCCCGGCGCGTCGAAGGTCACCCTGAACCCCTGGCCGCTGGCGTCGGACGCGCCGACGCCGACGCCGCTGTTCCCGTCCACCGCGGACACCCCCATGGTGTCCTCGGGCGTGGCGAACGAGAACGACTGCCCGCCCGTGATGAACTCGTCCGGATCGCCGCTGAGGACGAACGTGCCGTTCTCGACCGTCTGCGCCTGGGCGGGAGCCGCGGCGATGACGCCGGCCCCCACGACGAGCACCGCTACCCCAGCGGCGATGACCGACCGTCGCCACGAAGTCACCATCGTCAGCCTCCCATCCCGACAGCGGGGCCGACAGTGTCGCGCCCGACGGCCGCGATGGGGCCGCGCCCCCGGCCGGCGCTCCTCCGGGGCTTGACCCTGACGTCGCGACAGGCCTTACGGTCGGTCCGTGGATGCGGAGCGGTACACCATCGGCGAGCTGGCCGGAGCGACCGGGTTGACCGTGCGGACGTTGCACCACTACGACCGGATCGGTCTGCTGCGGCCCGGCGATCGCTCGCCGTCGGGTTACCGGCTGTATGGGAGTGAGGACGTTCGGCGGCTGTACCGCATCCTGGCGTTGCGCCAGCTCGGGCTCAGCTTGAAGGACATCGATGCCGCGCTGGCCGGGGACTGGGCTGACCTGCGCCAGGCGATCGCCCGGCACCTGGTCGAGGTGCGGCGGCAGGTGGCGCTGGGCCGGTCCCTCGAGCGCAAGCTGCAGCACCTTCTCGACCGGGCCGACCGGCACCAGGACCTGACCAACGAGCAGTTCATCGACGCAATGGAGACGATCGTGTCGTTCACCCACCTGTACTCCGGCAAGGTCCGTGACATCTACGACGCCGGCGACGGTCGTCTGCTGTTCGTCGCCTCGGACCGCATGTCGGCCTTCGACGTCGTGATGGACGAGCCCGTGCCCGACAAGGGCCGCGTCCTCACCGCCATGACCGCCTTCTGGCTCGACCAGCTGGCCGATCTCGCCCCCAACCACCTCGTCTCCCTCGACGTCGCCGACTACCCCGCCGAGGCGGTCGACGGCGTGCCCGGCGGGGAGGCCGAGCTGCGGGGCCGGTCGATGCTCGTGCGCAAGGCCGAGATGCTGCAGATCGAGTGCATCGTGCGGGGCTACATCACCGGCTCGGCGTGGAAGGAGTACCGGTCGAGCGGCACGATGCACGGCGCCTCGCTGCCCGCGGGTCTGCAGGAGTCGTCCAAGCTGCCCGAGCCGGTGTTCACCCCCTCGACCAAGGCGGACACCGGCCACGACGAGAACATCTCGTTCGAGGCCGCCTGCGACCTCGTCGGCGCCGAGCTGGCCCAGGAGGCCCGCGAGCTGTCGCTGGCCGCCTACGAGCGGGGCGCGGCGCTGGCGGCCGAGCGCGGGATCATCATCGCCGACACCAAGTTCGAGCTCGGGATGATCGACGGGCGCCTCTCGCTGTGCGACGAGGTGCTGACGCCGGACTCGTCGCGGTTCTGGCCGGCCGACGAGTGGAAGCCCGGCAGCACGCCGCCGTCGTTCGACAAGCAGCCGCTGCGCGATCACCTCGAGACGCTCGACTGGGACAAGATGCCCCCTCCCCCGGCGCTGCCGGCCGAGGTCGTCGCCGCATCCCGCGAGCGCTACGTGACCGCCTACGAGCGCATCACCGGCCTGCGCTTCGCCGACTGGCCCGGGGTGTCGGGCGGGGCGTGAGCCCGGCGCCGCCGCTACGAGCCGAGGGGCTTGCCGTCCACCTTGATCTCGGTGCGGTCCGGGTAGAACGACAGGTGCCCGGCGATGGCGGCCGCCCTCTCGATCGGCTCCTCGTAGGCCCACACGATGCCGTCGTGGCGCTCGCCGCCCACCTCGGCGCTCCAGTAGGACGCCTCGCCCTTGAACGGGCAGGTGGTGTGGAACGACGTCGCCTGGAGCAGATCCATGCGGACGTCGCCCTTGGGGATGTAGTAGCGGGCGGGCAGCCCGGTCTCCTCGAGGCGGAGCGCGTTGTCGGTGGCCGCCACCAGCTCCCCGCCGAGGCGGACCTCCACGTGGGCGTCGCTGGGCGTGATCGTGACGGTGTGGCCGGGGCTCATGCCTGCTCCAACCGGGACCCGGACGCAACCATTCCCCCGGGAGGCTTTGCCGGGACTTAAGGGATTCTTGGGGAGGTCTTGGGTCCTATGGGGTGGCGGGCGGCGACCCGAGGAGGCCACATGTCCCGATTCGTGCGTGCGTGCCGTTGCAGCGCCCTGATCGCCGCGGCGTTGGTGCTGGTCCTGGGGCTGCCGGCTTCGGGTGCGCCGGGGCTGGGGACGGTCAAGAAGCACAGGCTGCCGACCAGCACCGATCCGCACCAGGCCACGACCGCTTCCGACGGGAACGTCTGGGTCACGGTGCAGGGTGCCTTCGACCCGGTGACGTTCAACACCCCGGGCTCGGTCGCCCGGGTCACGCCTCAGGGCGACATCACCGAGTTCGCCGTCTGCGATGGCTGCATCACCAATGACCTGGTCCAGGGGCCCGACGGGATCCTCTACATCAGCGACAACGACGGCCAGCTCCGCCGGATCACGACCGCGGGACAGGTCCTGAGCGCGATCTCACCGTGCGGCGAGGTGTTCTGCGACCCGCTGGGCGGTGTCGCCGCCGACTCGACCAGCGTCTGGTTCGCGGACTTCTTCAACAACCGGGTCGGTCGCTTCACCGTCGCCACCGCCGCGTTCACCTACTTCCCGGCCGACGGGGTCGGCGATGTGGCGGTGGCGCCGGACGGGACCATCTGGTTCACCGGGAACGCCGAGGTCGGGCAGATCGATCCGGCGGCCGGCGTCGTGTCCCTCACCCCGCTGAGCGCCGAGGGATCGGGCATCACGGTCGCGCCCGGCGGCACCGTGTGGGTGGCCGAGCCGTCCCCCGACCTCGTCGCCCGGCTCACCCCGAGCGGATCCGGGCCCCACCAGGTCACGGAGTTCCCGACCCCGGCCGGCGGGACCCCGCTGGAGATCGCGGCGGCGCCCGATGGCAACGTCTGGTTCACCCAGAACCTGCGCGGCAACATCGCCCGCATCACCCCGGACGGGGTCGTCACCGAGGCCAGCAGGGTGATCGACTTCGCCAACCCCAGGCGGCCCGACCCGATCGGGATCACGATCGGGGCCAACGGCGACCCCTGGTACGCCCTGTCGCTCACCGACAAGGTCGCGCACCTCGAGCTCCGGTGAGCCCGGGCCCGCGGCTCAGGACCAGGGGGTGACGGGCCGGGGCTGCGGCTCGCCGTCCAGCGTGATGTCGACCTTCTCGTTGAAGAAGCACAGCAGGCCCTTGACCCCCGGGCACTCCGGGATCGGGTCCGGGTAGGACCAGACCACGTCGCGGTGCTCCTGGTCCCCCACCAGGACCGACCAGTAGCGCGCCGTGCCCTTGTAGGGGCAGCGCGTGGACGTCGTGGTGGGGACCAGGAGGTCCTCGCGCACGTCCTCGGGCGGGAGGTACCAGCGGGTCGGGAGCCACGTCTCGAACAGCGCGCGCGGGCGCCGGGACGAGGCGACCACCTGGCCGTCGATCGCCACCTCCACGTGCCGCTCGCTGGGGACGACGTCGACGCGCTTGGACGGGTCCCGGGCGTGGACGTGGACCTCCGTGGCCTCCTCCAGCCACGTGAGGCCGGAGTCCCAGGCGAACGTCCAGTGGCCCTCCAGGGGCGCCAGATCGTCCGGTACGCCCCGGAACAGCGTGGCGCCGCACGGGACACTGACCTCGTCGGAGACGACGTCGTGGGCGACCAGGAAGCCCTCGCCCTCGGCGTCGTCCCGGGGCTGCAGCGCCTCGGTGCGGACGTCGGACGGCGGGAAGCAGTACGTCGGCAGGCGCCCGGGCCCGTACCAGGCCAGCAGCAGGGCCCGACGGCTGTCGGCCACGACCGTGTCACCCAGCTTCACCCGCACCCAGCGGGGCGACGGCATGACGGCCGTGGGCGGCCCCTCGAAGCGCTTCCAGGACGCCAGGTCGGTCGTCACGGTGTCGCACCGTAGCTCTGCCAGGGGCCGGCGAACTCGGCGCCGGCGGCGACACCGGGCAGGGACCAGTCGCACACGCCCCGGGGGAAGATCGTCTGCAGGCGGGCCCACTGCTCGGGCGTGAACGCCACCGCGTAGCCGGCGGGATCGGGCGGCGCCGTCTGGCACACCACGTCGCTGGTCACGGGCCCGCCGGCCACGATGCGGGGGTCGGCGGCGATCGGGAACGGACCGGCGTAGCAGGCGTCGATGTCCTCGATCTTGGCGGCGGTGGCCGACGTCCAGCAGCCGTCGGACGCGGCCGCCGGCCGGTTGCGCACCGCCACCTCGGCCGCGGTCCCCCGGCGGTGGTCGGCCTCGATGGCCGTCAGCCACGCCTCCATCGCGTCGAGGGCCTCGGCCGTGCGATTGACCCCCGGCGCCATGATCCAGCGGGCCTCGATGCGGGGATCGGCGCCGTCGCGCACCAGCCGCTCGTGCAGCGCGACCGACCAGTACGAGGTGTGGATGTCGGCGAAGTTGTCGGTGTAGGTGCGCAGGTCGATCGTGGGCGTGAACGCCAGTCCCCCGGTGCCGGCGGCCGCGATGCCCGTCTCCACGACCCGGCCGATGGCCCGGGCGTTGGGCAGGGAGCGCTCCGCCTGGGGCTTGCCGTTGCGGTCGTAGCCGCCGATGCCGGCGTTGAGGTCGAGGAAGGCGTCGACGCCGAGCGTCCCGTTCTGCAGCGCCGCCAGCCCGTACTGCACGCCGTCGTTGGCGTAGAGCGCCGGGGCGAAGCCGTCGTCCTCCACGCCCAGCTGGGTGCGGACGCGCTCGGTCAGGTTGCAGCGCACGCCGGTCGGGTTCGTCACCGGGTCCCAGATGGTGTCGGCGGGGATGATGTCCGGGCAGGGCGCCTGGGCGTCGATGCGGTCGGCGAACGACGACGCCCACGACTGGCAGCTCGCGAACGTGCGGTGGCCGCCGATGGCCTGGCGTTGCGCGTCGCTGAGCAGGGAGCCCGCGGGCGTGGCCAGGTAGCGCAGCAGCAGGGCGCAGTCGGCCGGCGCCGAGTTGGTGAAGGCGTCGGGGAAGCTGGCCGACGGCAGCAGGCCGTCGAGGATCCCCGGATAGGCGTGGGTGATCGTGTGCTGCATGATCGCCCCGCCCGAGCCGCCCAGCCCGATCGTGTGGGTGATCGGCCCGTACACCTCGGCCACCCGCTCCTTGGTCATCAGCGCGGTCTCGGCCGCCACGACCGGGCTGCAGTTGGTCTCGTTGACCAGCAGGCTGTTGGACGCCACCGCGTAGCCCCGGCTCAGCGCCACGGTGTTGAGGACGCCGGCGGTCTCGTCGCCCATGTGGTAGCCGACGTTGCACCCGCCGCCGAAGGTCATGACCAGCTTGGTGTTCCAGCCCTGCTCGGCCCGCCCCGGGGCCGGGTCGGCGCCGTCGTACAGCGCCGCGATCTCGTAGAGGCCCCGGTTGATCACGCCGCGCTCCAGCCGGACGATGTACGGCATCGCCACGCCGCCCACCGTCACGGTGGCGAGGTCGGCGGGCCGGGCCGAGGGGTCCGCCAGGGGCGCGAACTGACCGCCGGTGGTCCGGTAGCGGTACACGACCTGGGTGGGTGCCGAGCAGTTGGCGTCGAGGGCCTCGCCCAGCCCCGCCGCCACGGTCTCGCAGTAGAACGGCTGCTGGTGGGGACCGGAGAACACCGGGCCCGAGATCGGGTGGTCGGTGACGACCGCGCGGTCGCTGACCGGATCGCCCGGCGCCGTGGACCCGCGCGTGCTGGCGACCAGCAGGTTGTCGCCCTCGACCAGGCCGGGCACCACGCCGACGAAGCGGCGGGGCTCGACCTCGGTGAGCACGGAGGTCACGTCCACGCCGTCGCGGGTCAGGGTCAGGTGGCGCACGCCGCCCCGGGGCGCCAGCACCTCGACCAGCGCGTCGCCCCCGGTGACCTGGTCGTCGTGGCCCGACAGCACGGTGAGGACCGGCGTGCGGCGCTCGGGCGGGGCCTGCGGCCCGGCGGATGCCGCTCCCCCGGTGCCGGCGGGCATCAGGACTGCGGCCAGGGCCGCGACCAGCGCCGCGCGGCGCACCTGCGTCAGGACCATGCTCTCGCTCCCCCTCGTCGCGCCGCGGCCACCCCTACCCTGCGCGGTGTCCCCGCCACGCTCGCATCACCCCGCCCCGGGCGTCAACCGCCGATCGGGCGGATCAGGCAGGGCCGCCGCCGAAGCCGATCTCGTTGCCGTCGGGGTCGTGGAAGGTCACCTTGCGGACGCCGTTGTCGTAGGTCTCGCGCGTCGTGGGCTCGATCCCCCGGGCCACGATGGCGTCCACCACGGTGTCGAGATCGTCCAGGAAGACGGTCACGGCACCGTGGCCGGCGTTCTCGGGCTGCTCCTCGACCGCGATCGAGCGGTTCTCGGCCAGCTCCCACACCTCCTCGCGCTCGTGGGCCGCGAACGAGGGCTCGCCGAGGAGCCGCACGTACCAGGGCTTCGCGGCCTGGAAGTCCCGCACGTGGAGCTCGGCGAACAGGGCCAGTGCCATCCGGTCAGGGTACGGCCGGCTCACCTGACCCACGGGTCAAGTTCTGGGATAGCGTCAGGGCTGTGATCGTCGACACTCCGTCAGGACCGGTGCAGGGGCTGGAGAAGCGGGACGTGCTGCAGTTCCGGGGCATCCCGTACGCCCGGGCCGAGCGCTTCCGGGCCCCCCGGCGGGTCGAGCCGTGGACCGAGGTCCGCGACGCCACCGAGTTCGGGCTCACCGCTCCCCAGAACACCGGGCTCACCGAGCAGCTGGTGGGCGCCCAGGACCGGCCCTCGGGCGAGGACTGCCTCGTCCTCAACGTGTTCACGCCCGCCGCCGACGAGCGCGCCCGCCCGGTCATGGTGTGGATCCACGGCGGCGGCTTCACGTCCGGGGCGGGCAGCATCCCCTGGTACGACGGCACCAACCTGGCCCTCCGGGGCGACGTCGTGGTCGTCACCATCAACTACCGGCTCGGGGCGCTCGGCTTCCTGCACCTCGGGCACCTCGACCCCGCCTTCGCCGGCTCCGGGGCCAACGGCATCCGCGACCAGGTGATGGCGCTCGAGTGGGTGCGGGACAACATCGACGCCTTCGGCGGCGACCCCGGCAACGTCACGATCTTCGGCGAGTCGGCCGGGGGCATGAGCGTGGGGACGCTGCTCGGCACGCCCGCGGCCGCCGGGCTGTTCCACGGCGCCATCGCCCAGAGCGGGGCCGCGGCCCACAGCCACACGCCCGGGGCGGCCGAGTGGGTGACCGGGGCGGTGCTCTCCGCCCTCGACCTCTCCCCCACCTCGGTGGACGGCCTCCTGGCCGCTCCGGTCGACAAGCTGCTGGCCGCCCAGGCCACCGTGGAGGCCGGGCGCAGCCTGGCGTTCGCCGAGGGCGAGGGCCCCCAGGTCGGGGCGCTCACTTTCCAGCCCGTGGTCGACGGCACGGTGCTGCCGGGACCGGTGCTCGACGCGGTGGCCGGCGGATCGGCGGCCGGGGTGCCGCTCGTGATCGGGTCCACGGCCGAGGAGTGGAACCTCTTCCACATCCGCGCCCGCGCCGCCGGCGCCATGGGCGAGGAGCAGCTGCAGCGCCGGGTGGCCACGCTGGCCGGCGACCGGGCGGCCGACGTGATCGACGCCTACCGGTCCGGCGCCGCCGAGACCGGCCCCGATGCCGTGCTCTGCTCGATCATGACCGACCACGTGTTCCGCATCCCCGCCGTCCGGCTGGCCCAGGCCCAGCTCCCTCACGCGCCGCGGGTGTCGATGTACCGCTTCGACTACGCCTCCCCCGCGCTGGGCGCGTGCCACGCCATCGACGTGCCGTTCGTGTTCGACAACCTGGGCCGGCGGGGCGTGGACATGCTGCTCGGCGGGCTCGACGAGCGCAGCCACGCGCTGGCCGGTCGCACCGCCCAGGCGTGGACCACGGCCGCCCGCACCGGCACCCCCGCCCACGACGACCTCGCCTGGCCCGCGTACGACACGGGCGAGCGACTGACCTGCGTGCTCGACCGCGAGGTGGCGGTCGAGGCCGATCCCGGCGCCGCACGGCGGGCCCTGTGGGACGAGCTGTCCCCGGCCCGGGGCGTGGCGCCGGTCGTAGACTGACGTAGCCGCAAGCGACCGGGAGACTGACGATGTCCGACCGCCGACCGCACAAGTACCCGAAGTTCGACTCCCCGGAAGAGGAGCGCACGCACCTCAAGCAGCGCATGGCCGCCGCCTTCCGGCTCTTCGACCGCTTCGGGTTCAACGAGGGTGTCGCAGGCCACCTGACGGGGCGCGACCCCGAGCATCCCGAGCTGTTCTGGGTCAACCCGTTCGGCATGTCGTTCGGGCTGATCCGGGTGTCCGACCTCATCCTCGTGGACCGCGACGGCGAGGTGGTCGAGGGTGACTGGCCGGTGAACCGGGCCGCCTTCGCCATCCACAGCCAGATCCACGCGGCCCGGCCGGACGTGAACTCCGCGGCCCACACCCACTCCCCCTACGGCCGGGCGTTCTCCACGCTGGGCAAGACGCTCGACCCGCTGACCCAGGACTCCTGCGCCTTCTACGAGGACCACGCCCTGTTCGACGACTTCACCGGCGTCGTGCTCGACATCGAGGAGGGCAAGCGCATCGCCCACGCCCTGGCCGGCAACAAGGCGGCGATCCTGCGCAACCACGGCCTGCTGACCGTGGGCACCACCGTGGACGAGGCGGCGTGGTGGTACATCACCATGGAGCGCACGTGCCACGTGCAGCTCATGGCCGAGGCCGCGGGCGACCCCATCCTCATCGACGAGGAGTGCGCCCGGCAGACCCACGACCAGGTGGGGCACAAGATCTCGGGGTGGCTCAGCTTCCAACCCCTGTACGACAAGATCGTGCACGACCAGCCGGACCTGCTCGACTGAGCCGCCCCGTCGGAGGGCGCCCGTGCCCGACGTGACCCCGATCGGCCTCAAGCTCCACCAGCATCGCGAGGAGACGCTGCGGCGCCTGCTCGACGCGCAGAACGCCAACGACATGGCGGCGTCGCTGGCGTGCTTCGACTACCCCCGCTACGAGCTCATCGGCAACCAGCGGGTGTACGACGGGATCGACGAGGTGCGCCACTACTGGGAGGTCACCCGCCGCTACTTCCCCGACCTGCGCTTCGAGGTCATCGAGGTGCACCACGGCGACGACGCGGTGGTGTGCGAGGTGTGGATGTCGGGCACCCACCTCGGCTCGGGCCCCGACTTCGAGGCGACGGGCCGCCACTTCCGCTGCCGCAGCGCCATCATCTTCGCCTTCGACGGCGAGCGGCTGATGGGCGCCCGCGTCTACTACGACACCGGCACCATCGCCCGTCAGCTCGCCTGACCGTTCCGCCGCTCGGTGGCCGCGGCGGCCAGTTGGGCGCGGGTGGTCACGCCCAGCTTGCGGAACACGTGGTGGAGGTGGGTCTTCACCGTCGACACCTCGACCAGCAACCGCTCCGCGATGCGGGGGTTGCCGAGCCCTTCGGCCACCAAATCGACCACGGCCGCCTCGGTGGGCGTGAGGCTGTCCCACCCGAATGCAGGGCGGCCCTGCTCCCCTCTCCCCCGCAGCGCCCAGGCCGCGGCCTCCTCCCAGCCGAGCGCCTCGCCCCCCGCCGGCGCCACCTGCGCCAGTGTGTCCGTCACGACTGCGGCGCGGAGCGTGTACCCGGTCTCGTCCCGGATCCGGGCCGCGGCCGCCGCCAGCCGCGCCGCACGCTCGGCATCGGGGGATGCGCAGGCCAGCAGCTCCAGGGCGGTGGCCACGCGGGGCGGCTGGCCTTCCTGCCGGGCCACGTCGAGCACGGTGAAGGCGTGACGCTCGGCCTCGCTCGGCTGGCCTCCAGCAAGAGCGGCCAGCGCCCGGGCCGTGCCTACCTCCAACGTCCACGTCAGATCCTCGGCGCGCGGCTTGAACGGCAGCTCGGACAGGATCTTCTCGGCCACGTCGTACGCTCCGACCTGAGCCGCCATCAGCGCCGCAGGCGCGGTGCCGATCGTCGACTGGGGTCCGCGACCGAACCCGCCCCGGTGAGCAGCGAGGCCGCCGCGCACGACGCCCTCGCGGTCGCCGTGGACCAGTGCGTGGTTGGCCAGCAGGCCGGGGACGGCCGCGTTCCACAGGCCCTGCTCGTGCGGTGGGGGCAGCCACGCCACCGCCCGGTCTGCCAGGGCCACGTCTCCGGTGAACGCGGCGACGCCGCCGAGCATCAGCAGCAGCCCGGTCCGGGGCGAGGGTGGGGCGTCCGCCAGGGCCTCCTCGATCGTGGCGGCCGCCTCGGCGAACCGGCCCGACAGGCTGGCCTCGATGCCCCGACCCTGGGCCACCAGGTAGCCGTGCAGGTAGCCCGCGAGGTCGTAGGCGGCCAGCTCCGCCAGGTAGGTCCGGCCCTTGCGGGTTCGGTTGCAGGCGCAAGCCACGACGCTCCCAACCCCGAGAGCCTGGATGCGCCCGCCCACGTCGCCTGCCCCTTCGGCCAGGGTGGCCGCCCGATCGATGAGCGCCAGGCCGCTGGATACGTCCGGGCCCAGAACCAGCAGCGTCCCCAACTGGACGAGGAGGCGGGACATGGCCCAGGCGTCCCCGGCGCGCTCGGCCGCACCGAGCGCCCGGGTCAGCAGATCGTCGGTGTCCGCCAGGGGGCCGCCCGCCACACCGAGGGCGCTGGCCACATGGGTGAGGGCCCGCACCCACGGCCCGCTCTCGGGCTCCAGGCGCTCCACCACGCGGTCGGCCCACAGCAGGGCGTCGACCGCGCGTGAGCGCCAGACCCACACCAGGCTGAGCCCGGCCAGGAGATCGACCGCCGGCTCGCCGGCCAGCGACCACTCGAGGGCGGCGGTGAGGTTGGCGTAGTCGGCCTCGAACGCGGCCGCCATGGCCACCGTCGGCGTGCGGTGGTCGAGGTCCTCCGCACGCACCCGTTCCAGGCACCAGGCCAGGTGCCGGTCCCGCGAGGCGGCCAGCTCCTCCGGCCCGGCCCGGGAGACCGCGTACTCGCGGATGGTCTCCAGCAGCCGGTAGCGCCCCCTGGCCTCGTCCAGGTTGACCAGGCTCTTGTCCACCAGCCGTACCAGCAGGTCCAGCACGTCGACGGCGGCCACCTCCCCGCCGGCGCCGACCCGCTCGGCGGCGTCCAGGGTGAACGCGCCCACGAAGGCGGCCAGGCGGCACAGCACCACCTGCTCCACGTCTTCGAGCAGCCCGTAGCTCCAGTCGACCGAGGCCAGCAGGGTCCGCTGGCGGGCCACAGCGCTGCGGCTGCCGCCGGTGAGCAGCCGGAAGCGGTCGGCCAGCCCGGCAGCCAGGTGGTCGACCGGCAGAGTGCGCACGCGGGCGGCCGCCAGCTCGAGGGCGAGTGGGATGCCGTCGAGGCGCCGGCACAGCTGGCGGACGGCGGGCGCGGTGCCCTCGTCGAGCTCGAAGTTGGGCCGGGCCCGACGGGCCCGCTCCACGAACAGCTCGACCGACGGGTAGTCCTCCAGCCGTTCGCCGTCGGTCGATGCGGCGGGCGGGACCGCCAGCGACGGCGCGCGCCACGTCGTCTCGCCCTCGACCGCCAGCGGCTCGCGGCTCGTGGCCAGCACCCGCACCTCGCTGCAGCCGGCCAGCAGGCGCTCGACCAGGCCGGCCACCGCTCCCAGCAGGTGCTCGCAGTTGTCCAGCACCACCAGCGCCCGGGCGGGGGCCAGGCGGAGCACCAGCAGGTCCTCCACCGTCCGGTCCGGTACCTCGGTGACGCCGACGGCCGCGGCCACCGCCGACGCGAGGCGCTCGGCCTCGTCCAGCGTGGCCAGATCGACCCAGGATGCACCGTCCGGGAAGTCCGGCACCAGGTCAGTGGCGACTCGCTGGGCCAGGCGGGACTTGCCCACCCCGCCCGCGCCGGTGATGGTGACCAGCCGCCGCTCCCACACCAGCGCCGCCAGCTCGGCCAGCTCGGTCCGCCGTCCCACCAGCGATGTGCGGGCGGCGGGGATGTTGTGGCCCACGCCCGGCGCGGACCGCAGGCCGCCCCGGGCGGCCAGGTCGGGATGGACCAGCTCCCACACCCGCTCGGGCCGGGCCAGGTCCCGCAGCGGGTGGACGCCGAGGTCCGCGAGGGTGGC
>DATBGF010000547.1:0-3813 GCA_036558145.1 Acidimicrobiales bacterium | reverse complement strand
CGCGGCATCCTCGTCGACAAGGAGCTCCTGCCGGACTAGGCGTCCTCCACCTTGCGGGCCAGCAGGTTGAGCACGTCAACGATCATCAGCATGTCGCTGGTGAGGTCGGAGCCGGCGCGGGCCAGGTCGTCACGGACCAGGACCGCTCGCCAGGTGGCGTCGCTGACCAGCTCGGCCGGCGACGACTCCTCGTTGAGGTAGCTGGAGGGCGGGACGTGCCGCCGGCGCGGGTCCATCGTTGCACCTTAGGGAGTGGCGGGCCGTGGCCCGGTCACCGCCACGACCACCTGGTCGGCGTTGGCGGCGACGAGCACCGTGCGGCCATCGTCCTCGGACAGCTCGTGGTACGGGCTCGTGGCCGCGGCGGCGTCGTCGAAGGACGCGCGGACGAGCCGGCCGAAGACGTCGTCGTCCGCGACCCCGGCGGCCAGCGCCTGTACGAGGTCGCCCAGCAGCGCGGCGTCAGTGCGCCACGCGACCCCTCCGTCCAGCTCGGACTTGACGTTCACGGTGACCATGGACGTGCCGCCCGCCGGGCCCTGAGCCGTGCTGATGCTTACCCGCCCGTCGGGCGACTCGAGGTCGTCGTCGCCGGACACCCGCCACGCGGGCGCCGCGTGCTCGTTCCACACGGCGTCGACCTGGGACGCGGGGAGGGGTAGTTCGCACACCGGCACCGGGTACCGCAGCGACACACTCGCATCGTCGGCGGTGGCCGAGGCCACCAGCGTGGTGCCCGTGGCTGACGGGCGGCAGGAGGCCTGGGCGTCGTCGGAGGCCGGGGAGGTGGTGGGGCCGCACGCCGAGGCGGCGGCCACCACGGCCGCGAGCACGACCGGGACGCAGCAGGTGAGGGCCGGCGTGGTCAGACCCGCACGCTGGTGTTGACCTCGGGCTGCACGTTCGACCCCGACTTCCAGGACCAGCCGGTCAGCAGGTAGATGCCGGGGTCGCACTGGAACCAGTTGTCGTACTGGCAGGTGCCGGTCGAGGCGCTCTCGCATTCCTTGGTGTCCCGCCAGAAGAGGTTCTTGTAGCTGTTCTGATAGATGTTCGCCTGGACGAGGATGTCCGTGTGGGCCGGATAGCTGTAGCCACGCACCCTGACGTGGAACCCGCTGTCGCCGTCCAGCTCCATCAGGCCGCTGGTGCAGATCTCGTCGCCGCCCATGTCCTCGCACGTGCTGTCGAACCCGGTGGCGACCTCCTGGCCACCTTCGCCCGTGGGCGGCGCGGGCTCGGGATCTGCCTGGGCGGCTACGGGCGTGACCGATGCGGCCGCGAGCGTCCCGACCACGGTTGCGGCGGTGGCGGTCAGCCCGAGGCGCTTGGCGAGGACTGCGGTGGTGGACATGGACCGACCGTAACGATGGGGTCGGGTCCCGGACATTGGTCTTTGGTGCGGTCGATGGGGCGCTGGCGGGACCGGCAACCGGCGGCAGCGACGTTCCGGCGGTTGCGGGTGGCAGGGCCCCCGGCTGCTGGGTAGGCTGTCCTGTCCCCTTGGAGGTTGGCGGCGTCGTGTGACGCCCCGGACGAGGCAGAACGCATGTACGCAGTCATCAAGAGCGGTGGCAAGCAGTATCGGGTCGAGAACGGCCAGCAGCTCCAGATCGAGCTGGTCGGTGGCGACGACGACGAGAACGTCGAGCTGACGCCGGTGCTTCTGGTCGACGGCGACACCGTCCTGGCCGGCCCGAAGGCGCTGTCCAAGGCCAAGGTCACCGCCAAGGTCGTGGGCGAGGCCAAGGGCCCCAAGGTCACCGGCTTCACCTACAAGAACAAGTCGAACAACCGCAAGCGGTGGGGTCACCGCCAGCGGTACTCCACCATCGAGATCACGGGCATCAGCAAGGGCTGAGGGAGGCCGACGACATGTCCAAGACCAAGGGCGCCGGCTCCACCAAGAACGGCCGCGATTCCCACGCACAGCGCCTCGGCGTGAAGGTGTTCGACGGCACCGCCGTCACCGCGGGCGCCATCATCGTGCGCCAGCGGGGCACCCGCTTCCACCCGGGCGAGAACGTCGGCCGGGGCAACGACGACACCCTGTTCGCCCTCACCGCGGGCAAGGTGAAGTTCGGCCAGCGCCGCGGGCGCAAGCTGGTCGACGTCCTGCCCGGCGACTGAGCCGGCTCAGCTCTCCAGGGCCGCCAGCACCGGCGCGTACAGGTCGCGCTTCATGCGCGCGGCCATGGTGCGGTCCTTGCCCGTGAAGGGCTCGAGCAGCTCGCGCGCCGTCGCCACGAGCTCGTCCTCGGCCACCTCGGCGTGGGCGATGCCGGCGGCCACCGCGTCGGCGCCGCCGTAGCGGCGGCCGGTCAGGATCGCCTCCTGCGCGCTGGCCGCCGGCAGCGCCAGGTTGATGAGGGCCAGCATCGACGGGTGGAACTGCATGCCGAGGTCGATCTCGGGCAGGCAGAACCAGCCCCGGTCCGAGCGCATCACGCGCCGGCCGTGGGCCAGCGCCAGCATGGCCCCGATCCCGAACGCGTGGCCGTTGAGCGCGGCCGCGGTCGGTAGCGGGAAGGCCAGCACCCGGGCCAGCACGTGGCGGGACCGGTCCAGGAACTCGGAGACCGCCTCGCCCTGCAGCGACCCCAGGAACTCCAGGTCGTAGCCGTTGGAGTAGTGCTTGCCGCCGCCGGTGGTGACCAGCGCCTGCGCGTCCGGATCGGCCTCGACCTCGTCCAGCGCGCCTTCCAGCGCGGCGACGAACTCGTCGTCGAAGGCGTTGAGCCCGTCGCCCAGCCGCACGACCGCCAGCCCGCCATCCCTCTCGATGTCCATCGCGCGCAAGCTAGTGGGCGAGTGCAACACATCGGGCGCCGCGGACAGAGATCGGGCATGGATGCCGCGACGCACTTCCGGGCGCTGTTCGAGGCGCACTACCCGCGGGTGCGGCGCTTCGCCCACCACCGGGCGGTCGTGGGAGCCGACGCCGAGGATCTGGTGGCCGAGGTGTTCACCGTCGCCTGGCGCCGCCTGGACGACGTGCCCGAGGACGACCCGCTGCCGTGGCTGCTGGCGGTGGCCACCAACGTGTGGCGCAACCAGGCCCGTTCGGCCCGGCGCTACCGGGCGGTGCTGCGCCGGCTGCCCGCACCCGAGCCGGCGCCCCCACCGCCCGATCCGCCCGACGCCGAGCTGGCCCGGGCGCTGGCGGAGCTGACCGCCGGCGAGCGCGAGATCCTGCGCCTGGTGGCGTGGGACGGCCTGACGTCGCGCCAGCTCGCCCTGGTCCTGGCCGTGCCCGAGGGGACCGCCCGGTCCCGGCTCCACCGCGCCCGGCGCCGGCTGGCCGCGCTGCTCGCCGATCCGCAACATCCGCCGGGGAGCGGACAGTACGCCGCAACTGTCCCCGAGCCCGAGGAGATCCCCCATGCCCTCGACTGACACCCTCGACGAGATCTGGCCGGACGAGGACGATCCGGTCCTCCGGCGCCTGCGGGCCGCCCGCCCGGAGACGCCCACGGCGCTGCTCGACCCCGGCGACCTGGCCGAGCGGATCGTCGCCCGCCCGGCCCGGCGCCGCCACGTGCCCCGGTGGGCGGCGGTCGCCGCGGCCGCGGCGGTGGTGGCCGCCGTGCTGGCTGTCGCCCCGTTCGGCTCGCCGGAGTCCCGGGCGGCGGACGCCATCGTGCGCGAGGCCGCTACGGCCTCGGCCCAGGCGCTGCAGACCGGGCGGGCGGTGGTCACGTCCCCCGACGGCGCCCTGCCCCTGGGCGACGAGCGGACGTACACGTTCGACGGTGAGAACCTGGCGGTCGACGGCTCGGGCCCCGGCTACACCTACGGGCGCCTGAGGGTCGA
>DATBGF010000546.1:0-3950 GCA_036558145.1 Acidimicrobiales bacterium | reverse complement strand
CGCAGGTAGCCGGTCACGACCGGCGAGAGCGCCGTGAAGATCCGCTCGAAGGCCCAGGGCGCGCCGGACTGCGCGGCGTCCAGCACCGCCTCGAACTCCCCGTTGAACCGCTCGACCCCAGCCATCAGCGCATCTGATACGTGATCGCCGCCTCCCGTCAAACGGTGACGCCTGCCCGGAAAATTCCGCGCGTGGGGGTATCCCGAGCCGTGCCGGCGACGATCACGGGCCGGATGGGGAACGTTTCTCGCCTCCGCCTGCTCGCGCTCATGTGTGGCGGGCTGGTCCCGGTGGGTCTGGCCGCGCCGGCTGCCGCGGCCGGCCCGCCGGGCAACAACGGCAGTTGACCTGGTCAGCGCCAGGTGGCGTCGTCGGGGAACGACGGCCGTCCCACCTTGCGCACCGTGGGCTCGGGCACGGTGGCCTTGTCGAACACGATGACGCTGTCGTAGATGTGCATGCCGCCGACGGTCCGGGTGAGCTCTGTCACCGGGTGGCGCTCGGGGTCACGGGAGTGGTGGGCGTTGATCTGGTCGATGACGCCCTTGGCGTACTCGATGAAGGTGCCCGGGAGGCCGTAGCCGCCGCCGTACTCCTCCCAGTAGCTGGTGTGGAGGTCCTCCACCAGGTACACGCCGCCGTCGACCACCGCGGGGTACAGCTCCTCGAAGGTGGCGACCTGCTGGGCCATCGTGTGGCCGCCGTCGTCGATCAGGATGTCGACCGGCCCGACGTGGGACCGGACGCTGCGCAGGAAGTCGCGGTCCTCCTGGTCGCCGATGAGGATCTCGACCTGCCGCTCCTCCATCTCCTTGCAGCGGGGCTCGATGTCGACGCCGAAGATGCGGGCCTGGCGGCCGAAGTAGTGCTTCCACATCTGCAGCGAGCCCCCGTGGAACACGCCGAACTCGACCACGGTGACCGGGCGTCCCCGCCACGGAGCGAAGTGCCGGTGGTAGATGTCGAAGTAGTGCATCCACTTGTGGATGAGCCGATCGGGGTTCCCCTCGAAGTACTCGAGCAGTGGGTTCCGATCGGAGCGCCGCGACTTCATGGGGAGCGATCCTACGGCGCGGCCAGAACCGCGTATCCCCGACCCCCCGACGGGCTCTGTGACACAGCCGGCTGGAGGTCCGGGGGATTATGACCGCTGCTCCCACCATCTCCGGGTGGTGCCTGCGCCCAGGCGGGCGGGCGCAGGCGCCTCCCCCACCCGTTCGAACGTGTTGCCGCTCGTCGAGTTCGACGAGGTACCGACCCGCATGGACCACCGGCAGCAGAGCGCGGCCTACTGTGCCCATCGTGGGAGCCGCGTCCGACGAGCTGGGAGAGACACGCTTCGAGGAGCTCGTGCCACGCGCGCTCTCCGGCGAACGCCAGGCCTGGGAAGCGCTGGTCGACCGGCTGCAACGTGTGGCCTGGCGGTCGATCGCCGGCTTCGACCTCGGCGACGAGGACCGCAAGGACGCCTTCGCCGCCACCTTCTTCCGGCTCAACGAGCGGCTCTCGACGATCCGCGAGCCGGCCAAGCTCCCGGGCTGGGTGGCGACCACGGCCCGCAACGAGGTCCACACGCTGCTGCGGGCGCGCAAGCGCCTGCGGGCCACCGACCCGCACGACCTGCCGCTGGTGCCCCAGCCCGCGGTCAGCGACGAGGGCCTCATGGACGACGAGCTGCACGGCGCCGTGCGCATGGGCTTCGCGTCCCTGTCGTCCCGGTGCCAGGAGCTGCTGCGCCTGGCGACCCTCGATCCGCCGCTGTCCTACGCGGAGATCGGCGGCCTCATGGACATGCCGCACGGCAGCATCGGCCCGACCCGGCAGCGCTGCCTCGACCAGTTGCGCAGTACGGCTGCGCTGCGCCCCTTCATCGCGGGGAGGTGACCCCATGGACGAACGATTCGACGACGATTCCCTTCTGGCCGTGCTGGCGCGAGTGATCGACGAGGCCGACCCGGTGCCCGCCGACGCGCGGGCGACGGCCCTGGCCGCCGACATGTCCGGCCTCGACGCCGAGCTGGCGGAGCTGGTGTTCGACTCGCTCCTGGACGAGCGGGGCACCACCCTGCGCGACGACGCGGGCGACGTGCGCTCGCTGACCTTCACCACCGGCGACCGCACCATCGAGGTCGACCTGGCCGACGGCGGGCTGGTGGGCCGGCTTTCCCCCGCGGAGGACGCGCCCGTGGAGCTGGAGCAGGGCACCACCCGTGTCCCGCTGCCGGTCGACGACCTCGGCCGCTTCCGGGCCGTGGTCCGGCCGGGACCGCTGCGCCTGCGGGTCGGCGGCGCCGGCGGTGCGATCGCCACGCCGTGGATCACGCGCTGAGGTCGTCGGCCCCGATGCAGACGAACGCGCTGGCGACCGCGCGCTGATCCCCGCCGGAGGGGACGCCGGCCTGGGCGGCGGCCAGGGCCGCGCTGGGCGGCGCCCCGGTCCGCAGGGCGTCGTGCACCGCGAGCACGAACGGCGTCGTGGCCTCGTCGGGGACCGGCAGCACCGGCGCCACGACCGAGCGCACACCCAGCCCGACCAGGGCGGTCGCCATGCCGAGGACCTCGTCGCCCCGCGTCACGGAGGCCACGGCCGCGTTGCAGGCCGGGAGCACGAACACCTCCGGCGGGGCCGCCAGGCGCTCCAGGTCGTAGAGGGTGAGGGCACCGTCGGCCAGGCCGAGGGCGGAGAACAGCGGGCTGTCGGAGCGGAGTCGGCCGTGGGCCGCCACGTGCGCCAGCCCGGCACCGGAGAGCGCGTCGAGGACGCGGTCGACGGTGGCCTCCTCGCCCCGGACCAGCCGGGCGCGCGGGTAGGCCGCGGCCACCGCCTCGGCCTCGGCGTCCGCCCCCGGCAGGCCGGGGCCGGCGACCACCACGGTGGCGGCGCCGGCGCGTGACCGCCCGCTCCCCCGCCGCCACCACAGCTCCGCGCTCGGCGCCACGATGACCGACCGGCCGGCGAGGGACGGCAGCGCGGCCCACGACACCTGGTGCAGCGGGTGGGTGGGCACCACCACGACCGGACCGTCCCCGGGCAGGCCGAGGGAGGCGACCAGCAGGTCGTCGAGCCGGCGGGCCGCGGCGTCGACGTCCGCCATCGGGTCGCGGGCCCGGCCGGCGGGGGCGAGCACCCGCCGCAGGGCGAACACGAGGAAGCCGACCTCGTCCTCCACCTCGGACGTGCCCGCCACCGCGTGCAGGCGGGCCCGGCCGTCCACCACGGTGACCGCGTGGAGCGTGCCCTCGACGTTCACGTACTCCACCAGCGCCCGCTCGCCGAGGGCGGTGGCCAGGGCCTTGGTGTCGAGCGGCCGGGCGGCGCCGGCGCCGTTCCGCTCCCCTGGCCCCGCAGCGGCTGCCCGCCGGGCCCGGTCCCGCACGGCGCGCTCCAGGCGGGCGATGCGGCCGAGGGCGGCGGCGTCCTCGGATCCGGCCAGCGTCGCCTCGCGCAGGTCGGCCTCCGCCGTGCGCAGGTCCGCCAGGGCCGCGGCGAGGGTCGCGTCGGTCGGAGCGGTCACCGGCGGCAGGCGCAGGCTGCCGGCCCGCCAGCGCTCGGCCCAGCGCAGCACCTCCCACGGCCGGCCGCCGGCCAGGGCGAGGCGCAGGCCGAGGCGGGCCAGGTCCTCGCCGTGGGCGGCGGCGCCGACCCGCAGCTCCGTGGCGCCGAGCCCGGCCCGGTAGGTGTCGAGCACCGCGAGGCCCCGCCGCAGCGCCGCCTTGGCCCCGGCGCGGTCGCCGCGGGCCAGGCGCACGAGCGCGGTGGCGTGCCAGGCCTGGGCCCGCAGTCCCACGGGCCCGCGCGCCCGGGCCTCGGCCGCCCGGGCCAGCTCGCCCTCCGCGGCCTGGGGCCGGCCGAGCGCCAGGGCGACCCGGCCGACGAAGGTGCGGGCGTGCAGGGCCTCGACCCGCCAGCCGTGCTGGTCGAGGCGCTCGGCCGCGGCCCGCGCCCGGGT
>DATBGF010000545.1:0-6541 GCA_036558145.1 Acidimicrobiales bacterium | reverse complement strand
CGCGCTCGTCACCGGTGGGGCCGACTCTGGCGGGCCCGAGCGGGCCGTGTTCGCCGCCAGCGAGAGCCCGCTGAGCCGGGTCACGGTCGAGACCGACACGCTGGGGCCGACGGACCTCCTGAGCTTCCCGGTGACCCTCGACGGCCACACCTTCACCGCCTTCGTGGGCTTCGTGCCGACGGAGGACGTCAGGGAGATCACCCTGGTCGCCTACGACGCCTCCGGCCGGGAGCTGGACCGCCAGCAGTGGTCCACCGACGACCCGGCGTTCGGCTGAGGGCTAGCCGAGGGACTTGAGGGCGAGCATCAGCTCTTCGTTGAGGTCGGACGGGACCTCGTAGCCCTCTTCCTCCCGGATCTCGTCGAAACGGTCCCTCACGGTCTCGGCCGTGAGGGCCGTGTCGGTGACGCCCCGGGTCACGCCCACGAACACCCGGGCCACCCGGCCGCCGCCCACCGAGTAGACCTCGCCCGACACCGGGCAGCTCTCGTGGGCCAGGAACGCCACCACGGGCGTCACCATCTCCGGCTGGAGCTTGTCGGCCACCGGCCCGAGGATGTCCTCGGTCATGCGGGTCTTGGCCACCGGGGCGATGGCGTTGGCCTTGATGTTGGACTTGGCCCCCTCGACGGCCAGCACCCGGGTCAGGCCGACCAGGCCCATCTTGGCGGCGCCGTAGTTGGTCTGGCCGAAGTTGCCGAAGATCCCGGCGCCGGAGGAAGTGTTGACGATGCGGCCGTAGCCCTGCTCGCGCATGGTCTCCCAGGCCGGCTGGGTGACGTTGAAGGCGCCCCGCAGGTGCACGTCGAGCACGGGGTCGACCTTGTCGGCGTCCATGTTCTTGAACGAGGCGTCGCGCAGGATGCCGGCGTTGTTCACGATGATGTCGATCCGCCCCCAGGTGTCGAGCGCGGTCTGGACGATGGCCCGGCCGCCCTCCGGGGTGGCCACGGAGTCGTAGTTGGCCACGGCCTCGCCGCCCGCGGCCGCGATCTCGTCCACCACCGCCTGCGCGGCCGTGGTGCCGCTGCCGGTGCCGTCGACGGAGCCGCCGAGGTCGTTCACGACCACCAGGGCGCCCCGCCGGGCCAGGTCGAGCGCGTGCGAGCGGCCCAGGCCACCGCCCGCGCCGGTGATGATCGCGACCTTGCCGTCGAATCCCAGATCTGCCATGCCGCGCACCTTAGAGGCGGGCTCGCGGAGCCTCCGAATCGCCTAGAGGCGCCGGTGGGACCGCGCGTCGAGCCACGATCCCAGGGCCAGGACCAGGTAGACGACCGACACGGTGGCCGCCACCCAGGCGAAGCCCTCCGAGACCGGGATCAGCAGCGCGCACACCAGCGCGGCGACGAGGAAGAAGGCGGCGCGGCGGTCCATCAGGGCCTCATGACAGCAGGTCGACGACCTGCATGGTGACCCAGGCGACGGCGAACGCGCCGGGGATGGTCAGGATCCACGCCCACACCACCCGGCCGGCCACGCCCCAGCGCACGGCGGAGAGCCGGCGGGCGGCGCCCACGCCGACGATGCCGCCGGTGATGGTGTGCGTGGTGGACACGGGGATGCCGCCGATCGAGGTGGCGAACAGCGTGATGGCGGCGCCCGACTCGGCGGCCACACCCCCGACCGGCTGGAGCCGGGTGATCTTCGAGCCCATCGTCTTGACGATGCGCCACCCCCCGGTGAGCGTGCCGAGGGCGATGGCGGTGTGCGCGCACAGCACGACCCACAGCGGGGTGCTGGAGCCGGGGGCCAGGTGCCCGGTGCCGATGAGCAGGGCCAGGATCACGCCCATGGTCTTCTGGGCGTCGTTGGCCCCGTGGCCCAGGCTGAAGGCCGCCGCCGACACCAGCTGGCCCCGCCGGAACCCCCGGTTGAGCCGCTCGATGTTCCGGTTGCGGTGGAAGACCCAGAAGATGAGCAGCGTGATCAGCAGGCCCACGGCCAGGCCGATCAGCGGCGAGAGCACGATGAACACGCCGATCTTGCGCAGGCCCTCGGTGATCAGCACGCCGAAGCCGGCCTTGGCCACCGCAGCCCCGGCGATGCCGCCCACCAGGGCGTGCGACGAGCTGGTCGGCAGGCCCAGGTAGAACGTGATCAGGTCCCAGGCGATGGCGCCGATGAGCCCGGCGAAGACCACGCCGATCGACAGCACGCTCTGCACCACCACGTCGTTGGCGATGGTCGAGGCGACCGCGGTCCCGAACACCAGGAACGCCGCGAAGTTGAAGAAGGCCGCCCACGCCACGGCGATCCGCGGCGAGAGCACGCGGGTGGACACGACGGTGGCGATCGAGTTGGCGGCGTCGTGGAAGCCGTTGACGTAGTCGAAGCCGAGCGCGACGGCGATCACGAAGATGACGGCGAAGTCCATGCGGGGAGAGGTCGGGAGGGCTCGGGAGGGTCGTTCGGGTGGGCGTCAGGCGTGCTTCAACACGATCGATTCGACGACGTCGGAGATGTCCTCCAGGGTGTTGAGGGCCGCCTCCATCGACTCGATGACGTCCTTCCAGCGGATGACCTCGAGCGCCTCGAACTCACCGCCGAACAGGCGGGCGAGGATGCGCCGGTGCACGGCGTCGCCCTCGCTCTCCAGGCGGTCGATGGCGTCGAGATGGGCTTGCACGCCGCGCATCGACTCCAGCTTGGACATCAGCTGCTGGGTCTCGTCGGCGCACTGGACGATGAGGTCGGCCTGCTCCTTGAGCTCGGGCAGGGCGGTGGTGATCCCGCTGATCTGCATGCGGTGCGACACCTCGAGCATGTCGTCCACGACGTCGTCGAGCTCCTCGGCCAGGGCGTGGATGTCCTCCCGGTCGAAGGGGGTCACGAACGTCGAGTTGAGGCGGCTGAGGATCGTGTGCACCAGCTCGTCACCCCGGCGCTCGCACTCCTTGACCTTGTCGTGGGCCTCGGGGTTGGTGGGGTCCTGCAGCATGTCGCGCAGCCGCCGGGCGCACTCGGCCACGTTGGTGGCCGAGTCCGTGAAGAGGTCGAAGAAGGCGTCGTCGCTCGGGACCAGGCGGAACCGCATGGGCGTCAGCTCCCCTGCACGAGGTAGGTGACCCGCGCACTGATGTGCACGGCGTGGTCTCCCAGGCGCTCGTAGAAGCGGGCGAGGAGCGCGGTCTGCATGGCGTCGGGCAGGCTGACGTCGCCGGACTTCTCCAGCTCCTCGACCAGCCGGCTCTGCAGGACGTCGAGCTGGTCGTCGGCGGAGTCGAGGTCCTCGTGGGCGCGCGGGTCGCGGTCCGCCCAGGCGTCGGCGGCGACGCGCCACATCCCCTCACAGATGCCCCCCATCTGCTCCAGCAGGCCCCGCACGACCGGGGACAGGCGCAGGGCCAGCCCGGTCGCGGCCCGTTGGGCGATGTGCTCGGCCAGGTCGCCGCAGCGTTCGAGCTGCGGCACGATGCGCAGCACGGTCACCAGGAACCGCATGTCGCCGGCCATCGGGGTCTGGGTCAGCAGCTCGTGCTCGGTGACCTCCTCCAGCTCGGCTTCGAGCTGGTCGACGAGGCAGTCCTTCTCGGTCAGCTCGCGCGCCGCCTCGGTGTCGCCGCCCAGGAGCGCATCGCTGGCCGCGGCGACGCTCTCGGTCACCAGCGCGAACAGGCGCAGGACCTTGGCGTCGATGTCGTCGAGCTGCAGGTGGAAGCGGCGGCGCAGCTCCTGGGGAGGGTCGGACACGGCGGAACCGTATCCCCCGTTCACCCTTCGGTCATATCGTGGACCGCTTCACTCCCACCGGTCCGCACCCGGTGACGTCACGTGGCGGTCTGCGCGTCCGCCGCGTAGGCCTTGAGCCGCTTGTAGTCGACCTTGCCGTTCGGGGCCCGGCCGATGGTGTCCACCTGGAACACGTACTTCGGGGCCTTGTAGGTGGCGAGCTTGGCCCGCACGTGGGCGATCAGCTCCTCGGAGGGGACCGCACCGTTCTCCGACGGCTCGACCACGGCCGCCACCACCTCGCCGAACTTGTCGTCCGGGACGCCCACGGCCACCGCGTCCCGCACCCCGGGATGGGTCTTGAGGACCTCCTCGACCTCCTCGGGGAAGACCTTCTCGCCGCCGGTGTTGATCACGACCGAGCCGCGGCCGAGCAGCGTGAGCTGCCCGTCCGCCTCGACCATGGCGTAATCGCCCGGGCACGAGTAGCGCTTGCCCTCGAACTCGATGAACGTCGCCGCGGTCTTCTCCGGGTCCTTGTAGTAGCCGACCGGCTGGAAGCCGCCCACGGCCACCCGCCCGATCTCGCCCGAGCCGGGCTCGACCCGCCGCCCGTCGTCGGTGAGCACGATGGTGTTCTCGCCCAGCCGGAACGAGGCCGTGCCGCTGGCGCTGCTGCCCGAGGACACGGACTGGCCCATGCCGAGCGCCTCCGACGAGGAGAAGACGTCGACGAGGATGAGGTTGGGCTGGTGCTCGAGCAGGGCCTGCTTGTTCGCCTCGCTCCACATCACGCCCGACGACGCCACCAGGAACAGGCTGGCCAGGTCCCAGCGGCCGGGGTTCTCGTCGAGCGCCCGGACCATGGGCTTGCCGAAGGCGTCGCCCACGATGGCGATCTGGTTGACCCGCTCGCGCTGGATCGTGTCGAACATCTCCTCGATGTCCAGGCGCCGCGAGGTCAGGGTGACGCTGCTGCCCCCGAGCGACAGGATGATGAGCTGGGTGTACAGGCCGGTGCCGTGCATGAGCGGGCAGGCGGGCAGGCCCACCATGCCCGGGGACTTGACCTGGTCGCGCACCAGCTCGGGATCGGCCTCGGCGTCGCGGTACAGCGGGTTCAGCTGGGTCACGAGGTTGCGGAACAGGTCGTCCTGGCGCCACATGACGCCCTTGGGCATCCCGGTGGTGCCCCCGGTGTAGGTCATGAGGATCTGGTCGCCGCTGCGGCCCCACGGCGCCACGACCCGCCGGTCGTGGCCGGCGGCGGCCGCCTCGTAGGACGTGGCCCAATCCGGGCAGGTCCCGTCCCCGTCGTCGACCCACAGCCACGTGACGATGCGCGGCACCCGGTCCCGGATGCGCTCGATGGTGGGCGTGAACGCCCCGTGGAACACGACGGCCACGCAGTCGGCGTTGTCCCACAGGTAGACGAGCTCGTCGTCCTGGTAGCGGTAGTTCGTGTTGATGGGGACGAGCCCGGCCTTGAAGGCCGCGAACATCGACTCGATGTATTCGGGCCCGTTGTAGAGGTACTGGGCCACCTTGTCCTGCTCGGCCGCACCCCCCGCCAGCAGGGCCGCGGCCACGCCGTTCGCCCGGTGGTCGAAGTCCGCCCAGGTGATGCGCCGCTCGCCGTGCACCAGGGCCGGAGCGTCGGGGATCTGCTCGGCGATGACCTCCCAGACGTCGGCGAAGTTCCAGCCCGGCATGGGTGCTCCTCGTTCTCGGCGACCGCCGCCGGAGGGTAGCGGGTGACCCGCCGAGGGTGAAATGTGCCACGCCACTAGGTTCTGGCCCGTGGATTTCGAGCTTCCGGCCGACGACGACCCCCGGCGCACCGAGGTGCGCACCTGGCTGTCCGAGCATCCCCAGCCATCCGGGCGCGCCCTGGCCGAGGCCGGGCTGGTGGCCCCCCACTGGCCCGAGCCGTGGGGCCGTGGCGCCGATCCGGTCCACCAGCTGATCATCGACGACGAGCTGAAACGGGCGGGCGTGCCCCGTCCCGTCAACCCCATCGGCATCGGCTGGGCCGGGCCCACCCTCGTGCTGGCGGGCAGCCAGGCGCAGAAGGAGCGCTACCTGGTGCCGCTGCTGGCCGGCGAGGAGCTGTGGTGCCAGCTCTTCAGCGAGCCGGGCGCGGGGTCGGACCTGGCCTCGCTGTCGACGAAGGCGGTGCGCGACGGGGACGAGTGGGTGGTCAACGGGCAGAAGATCTGGACGTCCATCGCCCAGTTCGCCCGCTTCGGCATCCTCATCGCCCGGACCGACACGCGGGTGTCCAAGCACCGGGGCATCTCCTACTTCGTCTGCCCGATGGACACGCCGGGCATCACGATCCGCCCGATCATCGAGATGACCGGCGCCCACACCTTCAACGAGGTGTTCTTCGACGACGTGCGGCTGCCGGCCGACAGCATCGTGGGCGCGCCGGGCGACGGCTGGATGCTGGCCAAGGTCACGCTGGGCAACGAGCGGGTGTCCCTGTCCTCGGGCGGGGCCCTGTGGGGCCGGGGGCCGACCGCCGGCGACCTGATCGACCTGGTGAAGGACCGGGGCGGCGTGGCGGACCCGGTGCTGCGCCAGCGGCTGGCCCGGCTCCACATCGAGGCCGAGGTGCTGCGGCTGATCCGCCTGCGCACGGTGAGCGCCGTGGTGCGGGGCCAGGCGCCCGGGCCGGAGGCGTCGATCCGCAAGGTGCTGGCCGACGAGCACGGCCAGCACGTGTTCGGCGTGGCCAAGGACCTGGCGGGCCCGGCGGGGATGCTGACCGACGGGGGACCGCTCGGGAGCCCCCCCGACATGTGGGCCTACGGCTTCCTCTTCGCCCCGGCGCTGACCGTCGGGGGCGGGACCGGCGAGGTGCAG
>DATBGF010000544.1:0-12376 GCA_036558145.1 Acidimicrobiales bacterium | reverse complement strand
CTGGAGCCGGCTCGTCAGGTAAGGGACACGATCGGACACCCCCGCCAGGGTAGGCCGGGTCGAAACCTGACGGTGTGTCAGATAAGTTCACGCCGTGGACCTGAGGGAGAGCGCGGACGACCGGGCGTTCCGGGACGACGTGCGCACCTTCCTGGAGGAGAGCCTGTCGGGCGACTTCGCCGCGGTGCGGGGCCGGGGCGGTCCGGGCGACGAGGGCTCCTGCTACGAGGAGCGCCGCGAGTGGGAACGCCACCTCGGCGCCCACGGCTGGACCTGCGTGGGCTGGCCCAAGGAGCATGGCGGGCGGGGCCTGACCCTCCGCCGGCACGTCGCCTTCCACGAGGAGTACGCCCGCGCCCACGCGCCCGGACGGGTCGGCCACATCGGTGAGACGCTCCTGGGCCCGACGGTGATCGCCTTCGGGACCCCGGAGCAGCAGGCCCGCTTCCTGCCGCCGGTCGTGGCGGGCGACGAGCTGTGGTGCCAGGGCTACTCCGAGCCGAACGCGGGCAGCGACCTCGCCAACGTCGCCACCCGGGCCGAGCCCGACGGCGACGAGTGGGTGGTCACGGGCCAGAAGGTGTGGACGTCGCTGGCCCAGTGGGCGGACTGGTGCTTCGTGCTGGCCCGCACCGCGCCGCCGGCCGAGGGGCAGTCCAAGCACAAGGGCCTGTCGTACCTGCTCGTGCCCATGCGCCAGGAGAGCATCGAGATCCGGCCCATCGTGCAGCTGACCGGCGACAGCGAGTTCAACGAGGTCTTCTTCGACGGTGCCCGCACGGCGGCCCGCAACGTGGTCGGCGATGTGGGCGGCGGCTGGGCCGTGGCCATGGGGACGCTGGCCTTCGAGCGCGGGGCGTCGACGCTGGGCCAGCAGCTCAACTTCGGCAACGAGCTGGCGGCCATCACGGAGGTGGCCCGGCGGACCGGCGCAGCCGAGGATCCGGTGATGCGCCAGCGGCTGGCGCAGGCCCACATCGGGCTGGAGATCATGCGGCTCAACGCCCTGCGCACGCTGGCGGGGAGCGAGAACGGCACGCTGGGCCGCGAGGCGCTGGTCGGCAAGCTGTACTGGGCCGGCTTCCACCGGGGCCTGGGCGAGCTGGCCATGGACGTGCTCGGCGCGGCCGCCATCGCCGGCGGCGGCGACGAGGCGGACGCCCTGGTGCGGCTGTTCCTCTTCAGCCGGGCGGACACGATCTACGGGGGGTCGAACCAGGTGCAGCGCAACATCATCGGCGAGCGGGCGCTCGGCCTTCCGAAGGAGCCGAAGTGACACAGGAGCCGCCGGGCCACAGCCTCCTGGAGGGCAAGGTCGCCCTGGTCACCGCGGCCGCCGGCACCGGGATCGGCTCGGCCACGGCCCGGCGCCTGCAGGCCGAAGGCGCCGTGGTGGTGATCAGCGACGCCCACGAGCGCCGCCTGGCCGAGACCGCGGCCGAGCTCGGCGACCCGCTCGCCGTGCCGTGCGACGTGACGGACGAGGACCAGGTCCAGCACCTGTTCGGCGCCGCGGTCGAGCGCCACGGCCGGATCGACGTGGTGGTGAACAACGCCGGCCTCGGCGGTACGGCCGACCTGGTGGACATGACCGACGACCAGTGGCACAAGGTCGTGGACGTGACGCTCACGGGCACGTTCCGCTGCACCCGGGCGGCACTGCGGGTCCTCTGCCCCCAGGGCTCGGGCGTCATCGTCAACAACGCCTCGGTGCTGGGCTGGCGGGCCCAGGCGGGCCAGGCCCACTACGCCGCGGCCAAGGCCGGGGTCATGGCCCTGACCCGCACCGCCGCCATCGAGGCCGCGCCCCACGGCGTGCGGGTCAACGCGGTGGCGCCCAGCCTGGCCATGCACCCGTTCCTCGCCAAGGTCACGAGCGACGAGCTGCTGGACGAGCTGGCGAGCCGCGAGGCGTTCGGCCGCGCCGCCGAGCCGTGGGAGGTGGCCACGGTCATCGCCTTCCTGGCCAGCGACTACTCGACGTACATGACCGGCGAGGTCGTGAGCGTCAGCTCGCAGCACCCGTGATGCTCAGCCTCGACGATCTGCGCGCCGCGGTCGGCACCGACCTGGGGAGCAGCCCGTGGGTCGAGGTGACCGCCGCCGCGCTCGACCAGTTCGCCGCCGCGACGGACCCGGGCTCGGTGCCGGAGTACCTGGCGCTGTCGCTGACCAACCGGGTGCTGCCCGAGATCGTGACGGTCGACGCATCGGCCGGCCTCAACGTGGGCACGAACTCGGTCCGCTTCCCCGGCACGCTGGCCGCGGGCGACCGCGTACGGGGACGCGCCGCGCTCGTCTCGTGCACCGAGGTCAACGGCGGCGTGCAGACGGTCATGCGCGTCACGCTGGAGGTCGAGGGACGCTCCGATCCCGCCTGCGTCGTGGACGCGGTCAGCCGCTGGTTGGTGTAGCCCGGCCGGGCAGGCGGCTACGACGTGGCGGACCCGCCCCCGTCATCCAGCTTGCGCAGCGCGTCGTGCGCCGCGTCCTGGCCCTTGTCGACCTGGCCGGAGTACTTGCCACCGGTGCGGTCGTCGACAATGTCGCCGCCCTTTTCGATGCCCTGGTCGGCCTGGTCGCGATGGCCGCTGAGCATGCCCTTGACCTTGTCCATGAAGCCCATGTCTGGACCTCCTGCCGGTCGTGCCGGCGTCGGCTGGCGAGGGCCCGCCAACCAACGTTGTACTAGATCGACAAGATGACCGAGGAGCCGTGGCCGAACAGGCCCTGGTTGGCGGTGATCCCCACCCGGGCGCCCTCGACCTGGCGGCCCTCGGCGCGGCCCCACAGCTGCCAGGCGACCTCGCAGACCTGGGCGAGGGCCTGGGCGGGGACGGCCTCGCCGAAGCAGGCCAGGCCCCCCGACGGGTTGACCGGGACCCGGCCGCCGAGCGCCGTCTCGCCCGCGCGCAGCAGGGCCTCGGCGTCGCCCGCCTTGCACAGGCCGATGTTCTCGTACCAGTCGAGCTCCAGGGCGGTGGACAGGTCGTAGACCTCGGCCAGCGACACGTCCTCCGGTCCCAGGCCCGCCTCCTCGTAGGCGGCGTGGGCGATCGAGTCCCGGAACGTCAGGTCGCCGGGCGCCACCGCCACCGTCGAGTCCGTGGCGAAGTTCGGCATCTCGATGACCGTGTTGGGGAAGCTCGGCGCCACCGTGGCCACCGCCCGCAGGCGCAACGAGGGCAGGCCGCGGGCCTGGGCGAACGACGAGGACGTCAGCACCACCGCGGCGCCGCCGTCGGACGTGGCGCAGATGTCGAGCAGGCGCAGCGGATCGGCGACCACCGGGGAGGCGGCGACGTCTTCGGCCGTGACGGCCTTGCGGTAGCGGGCGCGCGGGTTGGCCAGGCCGTGGCGGGCGTTCTTGACCTTGACGGCGGCGAAGTCCTCGACCGTGGCGCCGTAGAGGTCCATGCGCCGGCGGGCGTAAAGCGCGAAGTACGCCGGGTTGGTCATGCCCAGCAGCCGGAAGCGCAGCCAGTCGGGGTCGTCCCAGCGCTCGCCCGCGTTGGGGGCCAGGAAGCCCTTGGGCGTCGTGTCGGCCCCGACGACCAACGCCACGTCGCACATCCCGGCCAGGATGCGGGCCCGGGCCACGTCGAGCGCCTGGGCGCCGGTCGCGCACGCCGCGTAGGCGGTGGCGACCCGGGCGCCGTTCCAGCCCAGGGCCTGGGCGAAGGTGGCGCCGGCGACGTACCCCGCATAGCCGTTGCGGACCGTCTCGCCCCCGACGACCAGCTGCACGTCCGACCAGTCCAGCCCGGCGTCGGCCAGGGCCTCCCGGGCGGCGTGGACGCCGTAGGACTGGAACGGCCGGCCCCACTTGCCCCACGGGTGCATGCCCACCCCGACCACGGCGACGTCGTCGGTCATACAGGCCTCCAGCGCCACGTCGTGCGGACCACGCCCGACTCGTCCGTGTACAGCGGCTCGACCACCAGCTCGACCTCGTCCCCGACCTTCAGGTCGGCGACCCCGAACCCGGACGCCACCTGGCCCAGCACGACCAGGCCCTCGGCCTCCAGCGAGACCGCCGCCAGCGCGAAGGGCTCGTAGGGGTCGGACGCCGGGATGTAGGGCGGCGGCGGCTGGTAGCGGGCGTCGGTGTAGGACCAGACGCGGCCGCGGCGCGACAGCGGCACGGGATCGAACGCCTCGCCCTCGCAGCCGGGGTTGCGGCAGAACGCCTCTTCGCGCGGAAAGAACACGGTCCCGCACTCCCGGCACCGGGTGCCGAGCAGCGCGGGCTCCTCCCCGCTGGTGAACCAGCCCTCGACGGCCGGCGCAGTCGTGGTCGCCACGGTCCTCCCAATCTGACACACCGTCAGGGACGGTGGGCGCGCAGTTTGGCACACCCTGGGTTTGGGGGCGAGTTGCGCGGCGTAGTAGGAAAGCAGTTCGCACCCACCCGAACTGGGGTTTTGAGGGAACCAAACCCTTCTATGCAGCAGACCGAGTTCACCAAGTCCGAGCGTGAGGCGCTGAAGGCGATCTACCGCTTCACCCGTGACGGCTCCGAGGCCCACACCGGCACCCTTGCGGACCGCCTGGGCCTGTCGCCGGGCACCGTCACCACCCTGGTCAAGCGGCTCGCCGACCGGGGCCTCGTCGACCACCGCCCGTACCAGGGCGTCACGTTCACGGCCGAGGGCCGGCGCGCCGCCGTGTCCGCCATCCGGCGCCACCGCATCGTCGAGCGCTTCCTCGCCGACATGCTCGGCTACGCCTGGAACGAGGCCGACGAGCTGGCCGTGGCGTTCGAGCACGAGCTGCCCGACGAGGTCACCGAGCGCCTGTACGTGGCGCTCCACCGGCCCGAGACGTGCCCCCACGGCTTCCCCATCCCCCGGCCCGAGGCCGACGAGCTCCCCAACACCCCGGAGCTGTACGACCTCGAGCCCGGCGACATCGCCGAGGTGGCGGTGTCCGGATCGACCGACGCCGAGATCCTCTCGTTCCTGGGCACGCTCGGCGTGGTCCCCGGGGCCGAGGTCGCGGTGGTCGAGAAGCACCCCTTCGACGGCCCGCTGGTCGTCGAGATCGCAGGTCACACCCGCACCATCGGCCAACGGGTGGCCCGACAGGTGTACGTGACCCGCACGCTGAGCACAGCGCCGGGCAGCCGGATGAACGGCGAGCACGGCGAGAACCGCGAGACAGACAGAGCAGTCTGAGTCAGAGCACAGGGGAGACGCACGCATGGTGCACCTACTCGCCGCCGGTGAAGGCGGCTTCCAGGACTTCACCCTCAAAGGGGGTGAATGGTTCATCCTGATCGGCTCGGCGATCACCGCCCTGCTGGCACTGGCCGTGGGCTTCGCGCTGGTGCGGGGTGTCCTCGCCGCCGACCAGGGCACGCCCAAGATGATCGAGATCGCCAAGGCGATCCAGGAGGGCGCCCTCGCCTACCTGAAGCGCCAGTTCCGCACGATCGCGTTCATCCTCGTGCCCCTGGCGGTCATCGTCTTCGCCACCTCGGTGGCGGTCGAGCGGGCGGACGGGTCCGAGGCGCTGTCCTTCGCCGCGTCGGGCACGGCCCGCACCCTGGCGTTCCTCGCCGGCTGCCTCATGTCCGGCCTCACCGGCTTCATCGGCATGAGCCTGGCCGTGCGCGGCAACGTGCGCACCGCGGCCGCGGCCCGCACCGGCAAGATGGCGCCCGCCCTGGACGTGGCGTTCAAGACCGGCGGCGTGTGCGGCATGTTCTGCGTGGGCCTGGGCCTCTTCGGCGCCACCACGATCTTCATGATCTTCCAGAACACGGCCTCGGCCATCCTGATCGGCTTCGGGTTCGGCGGCTCGCTGCTCGCCCTGTTCCTGCGGGTCGGCGGCGGCATCTTCACCAAGGCGGCCGACGTGGGCGCCGACCTGGTGGGCAAGGTCGAGGCCGGCATCCCCGAGGACGACCCCCGCAACCCGGCCACCATCGCCGACAACGTCGGCGACAACGTGGGCGACTGCGCCGGCATGGCGGCGGACCTGTTCGAGTCCTACGAGGTCACCCTCGTCGCCTCGATCATCCTCGGCGTCCCGGCCTTCCAGCGGATCTTCCCCGACCAGCCCGCGCTGTGGGCTGCCGGCGCGCTGTTCCCGCTGGCCGCCCGGGCCGTGGGCGTGCTCGCCTCCATCGTGGGCGTGTTCATGGTGCGGGCCCGGGAGGACGAGAAGTCGGCCATGGGCCCGATCAACCGGGGCTTCCTCACCGCCGGCATCCTCACCGTCCTGGGCACGCTGGGCGTGGCGCTCGTCTACATCGGCAACCCCGACGGCCAGATCGCCAACGTGGGCCTGCGCATGTTCGGCGCCGTGCTGATCGGCCTGATCCTGGCCCAGGTGGCCAGCCGCATCACCGAGTACTTCACGTCCACCGAGACCAAGCCGGTGCAGGAGATCGCCGACGCGGCCGAGACCGGCCCGGCCACCACCGTGCTGGCCGGCACGTCGTCGGGCCTGGAGTCCTCGGTGTGGGCCATCATCGCCATCGCGGTGGCGCTGGGCACCGCCATCGCCCTGGGCGGCGGCGACACCCAGTTCTCCCTGTACCTGGTGGCCCTGACCGGCATGGGCATGCTGGCCACGACCGGCGTCGTGGTGTCCGAAGACACCTTCGGCCCGGTGGCCGACAACGCCGCCGGCATCGCCGAGATGACCGGCGAGTTCCACGGCGAGCCCGAGCGGGTCATGGTCAGCCTGGACGCGGTGGGCAACACCACCAAGGCCG
Source organism: Acidimicrobiales bacterium (assembly GCA_036558145.1). GTDB lineage: Bacteria > Actinomycetota > Acidimicrobiia > Acidimicrobiales > VFJN01 > ZC4RG19. The sequence continues at coordinate 5,652 of DATBGF010000544.1, read as the reverse complement.
TGACCAAGGGCTTCGCCATCGGCTCGGCCGTGATCGCGGCGGTGGCGCTGTTCGCCAGCTTCATCGAGATCTCGGGCACCGAGGTGTTCGAGTCGAGCTTCGTCGAGTCCCTGAAGGACACGGCGGGCGGCATCTTCAGCGCCCTGCCCATCAACGTGGCCGACCCCAAGGTGTTCATCGGCCTGCTGATCGGCGGCGCCGTGCCGTTCCTGTTCTCGTCGCTGGCCATCCGGGCCGTGGGCCGCACCGCCGGCGTGGTGGTGCAGGAGGTCCGCAGCCAGTTCGCCGACGGCAAGATCATGTCGGGCGAGAAGCGGCCCGACTACGCGCCGGTCATCGACATCTGCACCCAGGCCTCGCTGCGGGAGCTGGCCACGCCGGCCCTGCTGGCGGTACTGACGCCGGTCATCATCGGCTTCGGCGTGGGCTTCATGGCCCTCGGCGCCTTCCTGGCGGCGGTCATCCTGGTGGGCCAGCTGATGGCCAACTACCTGTCCAACGCGGGTGGCGCCTGGGACAACGCCAAGAAGTACATCGAGGACGGCCACCACGGCGGCAAGGGCTCCGAGCCCCACATGGCCGCGGTCATCGGCGACACCGTCGGCGACCCGTTCAAGGACACGGCGGGCCCGGCGCTCAACCCGCTCATCAAGGTCATGAACCTGGTGTCGCTGCTGATCCTGCCGGCGATCATCGCCCTGTCGAACGTCAGCGTGCACCGGGACGAGGGCCGCTTCCTGACCACCATCACCACCTCGCCCAAGCCGGGGGCCTACGCCATCGCCGGGGTGGCGCTGGTCGTGCTGCTGGGCGCCATCCTCTTCTCCAAGCGGGAGAGCGCGGGCGTCGCCGGCGGCCCGACCGACGGCGAGACCGCCGCGATGGTCAACGGCCAGGGGCCGGCGGCCGAGGTGGCCGCGCCGGCCGCCGCCGTCACGTCCGACTGACGGTCCTGACGACCTGATCTAACATTCTGTTGAAGGACCGGCCGCTTCGGTGGCCGGTCCTTCAGGACAGGATCGAGGGGGAGGGTCACCATGACCATCAGGATCGACCGGCGCCGTTTCCTGGGCGGCGGAGCCGCCGCCGCGGGAGGCGCCTTCCTGGCCGGAGCGGCCGGGGGCCCGTTCGCCGGATTCCTGGCCGGGCCGCTGCCCGCCGCCGCCGACCCGCCACTGGGGCCCGTCGCCGACCTGCGGGACGGCGTGGTGCGGCTGCACCTGCCCGCCGGGTTCCAGTACCGCTCGTTCCACGACACCGAGCAGACCGTCGTCCTCGACGACGGCACCACGCTGCCCGGCCGCCACGACGGCATGGCCTGCTTCAAGCCCAAGCGCGGCAACCTCACGCTGATCCGCAACCACGAGGTCAACGGGCCCGTCGGCGCCTTCGGCGATCCGGCCGCCGCCTACGACACGGCTACCGGCGGCGGCACCACCACCACCGAGGTCACGCCGTTCGGCGAGGTCATCTCGGCCTTCACCAGCCTCAACGGCACGCAGATGAACTGCTCGGGCGGTCCCATGCCGTGGGACGCCTGGATCAGCTGCGAGGAGACGGTCAACGGCCCCGACGTGGCCCCCGACTTCACCGGCGCCTCCAACGTGACGCTGACCAAGCGCCACGGGTTCATCTACGAGGTGCCCGTGGGCGGCCAGTCGTCCCGCGAGCCGATCACCGCCGCCGGGCGCTTCGCCCACGAGGCGGTGGCGTTCGACCCGGCCCGGGGCGACCTCTACCTCACCGAGGACAACTTCGGGTTCCCGTCGGGCTTCTACCGCTACACGCCGCCGCGCGACGCCATGCGGGACGGCCGGCTCAGCGACGGCGGCCGGCTGCAGATGCTGGCGGTGCGGGGCGTGCCCAACGCCGACCTGGCCGCCGCCCAGCCCGAGGGTGCCAGCTACGACGTCACGTGGGTCGACATCGACGACCCCGCGCCGACGTTCCCGTTCACTCCCGGCCAGACCGCGCCGACCACCAACGACCAGGCGCTCACCCACGTGGGCGACCAGGGCCGGGCGCAGGGCGCCGCCTGGTTCTCGCGGCTGGAGGGCGCGGCCCACGACCGCGACACCATCTACTTCTGCTCGACCCAGGGCGGCGGGCCCGCCGAGCCGGGGCCGAGCGATCCGGTGGGCGGCTTCGGCAACGGGTCCGGCCAGGTGTGGGCGTACCAGATCGGGGCCAAGAAGCTCCGGCTCGTCTACCAGTCCCCCGGCGCCGGAGTGCTCGACCTGCCCGACAACGTCACCGTCAGCCGCCGGGGCACGTTGGTGCTGTGCGAGGACAACGTCAACGACAACTTCGTCCGGGCGCTGACGCCCAGCGGGCGGCTGTCGGACATCGCGCTCAACCGGTTGATCTCCAGCACCGGCGCCAACCGCTTCAACGACGAGTTCGCGGGCGCCACGTTCAGCCCCGACGGGCACACGCTGTTCGTCAACATCCAGGCCAGCCGGGGCATGACCTTCGCCATCTGGGGGCCGTGGCAGTCCATCGGCGTGTGACGAAAACTGGCTGAACGCTGCGTGGTGGGGTAGCCACGGTCCATGGCCGAGGCTGCCTCCCACCTGCGCTACCGCACCACCGAAGTGCCTGCCCGGGGATGGAAGGACGTCGCCCTGCGGGTCAAGGCCGAGATGAAGGCCGACGATGTCCCGCTGCTGGCCGCGGGCGTCGGCTTCTTCGCCCTGCTGGCGCTGGTGCCGGCGCTGGCCGCGCTGGTGTCCCTCTACGGCCTGGTCGCCGACCCGGCCGCCATCGAGCGCAACATCGACGACGTGCTGGCCGCCGCACCCCAGGAGGTGCGCGACCTGGTCACGTCCCAGCTGCGGGCCATCGTCGACAGCTCGCCCTCCGGCCTGAAGGTGGGCGCCATCGTGGGCCTGGCCGTCGCCCTGTGGTCGGCGTCGAGCGGCGTGAGGCACCTCATCGGCGCGGTCAACATCGCCTACGACGAGGAGGAGACCCGGGGCTTCGTCAAGCTGCGGGCCCTGTCCCTGGCGATGACCCTGGCGGGCCTCGTCGTGCTGGCGCTGGCCGTGGCCGGCCTCGTCGTCCTGCCCCATGTGCTCGACGCCCACGGGACGGTCGGCGTGGTGCGGGACACGCTGATGATCGTGCGCTGGCCGCTGTTCGCGGTCCTGGTCCTGCTGGGGCTGGCGCTCATCTACCGCTACGCCCCCGACCGCGACGCGCCCCGGTGGCAGTGGGTCTCGCCCGGGGCCGTGTTCGCGGTGGTGGTGTGGGTGATCGCGTCCGTGGGGTTCTCGCTCTACACCGCCAACTTCGGGCAGTACAACGAGACCTATGGCGCCCTGGGCGCCGTGGTGGTCGTCATGTTGTGGCTCTACATCACCGCGTTCGTGGTGATCGCCGGGGCAGAGATCAACTCCGTGACGGGCGACCGGCGGATCGGCGAGCGGAGCGCCTACGCTGCAGGCACCCTGGGCGAGGCGCCGGCTCGCCGTTGACGTTCGTGCGCTGCTGCCCGGGGTCCTGCATCCCCCCGGGCAGAGGAGCGAGCATGACAGCGACCGACGTGCGGGCCACGCCGACCGCCTTGTGGTGGGCCGGGCTCGCCTCGCTGGGCGCGGGCGCGATCCACGCCACCGCCGTGGGGATCCACGCCGAGCACCGGCAGACCGCCGTCGCCTTCGCGGTGCTGGCCGCGTTCCAACTGGGCTGGGGCGCGCTCGCTCTCATGCGGGCGCCGCGCCTGGTGATCGCGCTGGGCGCCGCGGGCAACGCGGTGGCCGTCGCCGGCTGGGTGCTGACGCGCACGTCGGGCATCGGCTTCATCGACGGCCTGGAGACATCCGAGAGCCCGGGCTTCGCCGACACGACGGCGGCCGTGCTGGCGGCCGTGGCCGTGCTGGCGGCGCTGGCGTACCTGCTGGCTCCGGGCAAGCTGCACCTCCCGACCCTCACCGCCGCGGTCCCGGCCGCGGTGGCCGTGAGCGTGCTGGCGCTGGCGGGCATGGTGGCGGCCACGGACCACACCCACAGCGACGGCCACGACCACGTCACGACCTCGGACGAGGCCGCGTCCGCCACCGGCGACGACCCGGCCCACGACGCCGGCCACGACCACGACAACGCGACGACCGGGGACACGGCCCACGAGCACACCTCGGCCCCGGTCCAGGCGAAGCCGTACGACGGCACGCTCCCGGTCGACCTGAGCGGCGTGCCCGGCGTGACCCCCGAGCAGCAGGCCGAGGCCGAGGCGCTGGTGACCACGAACATCGAGCAGCTGCCCCGCTTCGCCGACCCGGCGGCGGCGGAGGCCGTCGGCTACCGGGCCATCGGCGACGCGGTCACCGGCACCGAGCACCTCGTCAACTGGGGCTACCTCAACGACGGCCACAACCTCGACGCCGCCTACCCCGAGGCGCTGGTCTACAAGGTGGGACGGGGCGGCAGCCGCACGCTGGAGGCCGCCATGTACGTGCTGGAGCCCCCGGCGACGCTCGACACCGTGCCCCCGATCGGCGGCTCGCTGCTCCAGTACCACGTGCACAACGACCTGTGCTGGGCCGGCCAGGACGGCGCCTACCAGGTGCTTCCGGCGGCGCCGCTGCCCGCACCCTGCCCGGCCGGGACCGAGCGACGGCTGCTGGAGCCGATGGTCCACGTGTGGATCGTCGGCAACCCGTGTGGCCCCTTCGCCGCCCTCGAGGGCATCGGCGGCGGCCAGGTCCGGCCGGGTGAAGAGGTCCAATGCGATCACGCACACGGCGTAGGGGCGCTCTGACCGGGAGTTACAAAACGGTCACAACTCGCCTGAGGGGCAACCAGGCTCGGGCCGTACGCGTCCCTTGGGCATGGACCAAGGGCAGGACACCAACACAGGCCTCGTGTGGGCCGCACTCGCCTCCCTGGGGGCGGGCATCATCCACGCCGCGGCGGTCGGCGTGCACGGCGAGCACCGCCAGGCGGCCATCGCGTTCGCCGCGCTGGCGCTGTTCCAGGTCGGCTGGGGCGCGCTGGCGCTCGTGCGATCCTGGCGCTGGGTCGCCTGGGCCGGCGTCGCCGGCAACAGCCTGGCGGTAGCCGGCTGGCTGGTGGCGAAGGCCTCCGGCATCGGCTTCATCGACGGGCTGGAGACGGCCGAAGGCCCCGGCTTCGCGGACACGATGGCGGCGCTGCTGGCCATGGTGGCCGTGGCCGGCGCCCTGACCGCCGCCGTGGCCCCCGAGCTGCTGCGGATGCCGTCGATCTCGACGGTCCCGATCGCAGCGGTGACCGCGGCGCTGGTCATGACCGCCACGGTGGCCGCCGGCGGGCACCACCACGGCCCCGGCGGGCACGGCCACGACGCGACGGCGATCAGCGACCACGCCGACGACCACGACCACGGCGACGACGGCTCGTCCGATGACCATGCCGGCGACGGCCACGACCACACGGACACGACCGACCCCGGACACGACCACACCGACTCGACCGACCCGGACCACGACCACACGGGCGGCGACCACGCCGGCGGCGACGACCACAGCCACGGCGACAACGGCGGAAGCCACAGCCACGGGCCGCTCCCGAACGACCCGTTCACGCCCCCGCACGATCACGATCCCCACGGGCCGAACGACCCCGAGCAGCCCCCGCACAGCCACGATCCCGACGTGCCGAACGACCCCGAGC
>DATBGF010000543.1:0-3921 GCA_036558145.1 Acidimicrobiales bacterium | reverse complement strand
GATCGTCCGCATCGTGGCCGGCCACCCGTCGCCGGAGGCGACGACGGTCGCCACGTCGGACCGGGCCCTGAGGGCGCGGGTCGCGGCCCTCGGCGCGGCCGCCGAGGGCGGCCCGCGCTTCCTCGACCGGCTGGCGGACGTCGAGTCCCGCCGGGGGGACCGGGCGATCCTCGCCGCGTTCGGCGTCGACGAGTCGGCGTTCCTGGGGCGGGGCGGCGAGGCCCGGGTGTTCGCCCTCGACGCCGAACGGGTGCTGCGCCTGCCCCACCGCGGCGCCGATCCCGGTCCGCTGGAGGAGCGGCGCCGGCTGCTCGCGTCCATCGCCGCTGCCGGCTGGCGGGTGGCGCTGCCCGAGGTGCTGGAGCACCGGGAGGTCGCGGGCCGCCTCGTCGTCGTCGAGCGCCGGCTCCCCGGGCGCAACGCCCTCGACGTCCTGGCCGAGCCGGGGCGGGACCGCGAGGCGCTCGTGCGGGACCACCTGGACGTCGCGCGCAGCGTGGCGGACCTGCCGTGCCCGACCGACCGGTTCGGCGAGGTCCTCGGCGGCAACCGGATCGAGGCGGACGGCTTCTCGGCCTGGGCCGAGCGCCGGCTGGCGGTGTCGCTGGCTGCCGGCGGCGAGGCCTTCGCCGGCGTCGAGCCGGGGGCGGTGACCCGCGACCTGGTCGACGCCCTGCCCGAGCCCGAGCCGGCGCGGCCCCGGCTCGTGCACCTCGACGTGTTCCTCGGCAACATGCTGGCGGTGGGGGACCGGATCAGCGCCCTGCTCGACTTCGGCCCGATGACGATCGGCGGGCCCCGCGACCTCGACGTGCTCGCCGCGGTCGCCTACCTCGCCCCGGAGATCACCCCGACCGCCGGGGACGGCGAGCGCCGGGCCGCCCGCGCCTGGGCCGCCGAGGCGGGGCTGGACGCCGCCGTGGCGCCGGCCGAGCGGTGGATGGCCGCGTACTGGACCGGGGCGCCCGACGACGAGCGCCTCCGGCGCTGGTGCGGGCGCATCCTGGGGGTTCGCGTCTAGCGCGTGACCAGCTGGGTGAAGTCGAGCCGCTCGGTCCAGTCCGGGTGGTCGATGAAGGGGTTGCGGTTGCCCTGGCGCTCGTGGATGGCGGCGTTGCGGTGGCGCTCGTAGTCGCCGACCTCGTGGTCGCGGTGCCAGGCCAGCAGCGTCGCCAGCCGCTCGGGGATGTAGTCGGAGCGGGCCCAGTCCACCTGGTCGGCGTAGCGCAGCAGCATGTAGAGCGTGGCCCGGGCCACGGCGCCGCGGCCCAGCTCGGGTTCGAAGCGCATCTCGTCCCGGCGCCCGCAGTCCTCCATGGCGACCTCTTCCAGCGGGTCGAACGTGTGGTACGGGGTGTTGCCCCGGAAGCTGTTGCAGCGGCTCCCGCAGGCGAACAGGTGGTGGAGGTCGCCGCGCTGGGGCTCCTGCTTGGAGAACCAGGACTGGGGCACGACGTGCTCGCAGTTGAACGGCAGCTCGGCCTCCAGCGCGTCGGGGCACAGGCTCGCCTCGGTCGCCAGCCGCTGCGCGCGGGACGCCTCGGTGACCAGGTCGTCGGCGATGAGCGTGGCCGGATCGAAGCGCTGCCCGGAGTAGACGCTGGTCAGCTTGAGGTCGGGCTGCAGGTCGATCCACGGGTACAGCTCGACGGCGGGCTTGTAGCCGGGCCGGGTGGTGTGGGTGGTCCGGACCAGCTCGGCCAGGGCACCGGGGAAGGCGGCCGGGTCCGCGGGCAGGCCGGCGTAGTACCCGTCCCGGGTCGCCCGGTCCGCCTCGGCCTCGTAGTACGGGCGCTCGGTGGCCCGGGCCAGCTCGGTGAGGGCCGCCCGCAGCACGCCCTCGTCGATCGCCGCGGGCGGCAGCGCCACCGGGACGGCGGGCGCCGGCACCGGCTTCGGCTCGGGCCCGAGGACCTGGACCCGGATGCGCACGGGGACCGTCAGCTCGATCGACCCGTCGGGTGCCGCCCCGTTCGCGCTCGGGCTCGCGGCGGGGACGGCGGGGACGCTCGCCTCCGGGGTCGGGGACGCAGCCGGGGACAGGGCCTGCTCGCGCAGCGATGCCGCCTCGCCGGTCAGCGCCGCGGCCTTCAGCCGGGCCACGATGCGGGAGATGCGGACGCCCTCGTTGGCGATCCAGTCCACCGCGTCCTCGCCCATGGCCTCGCTCCACACACTGCCGTCGCGGGCGAGCCAGCGGCCCTCCGCGTCCTTGCGGGGCACGCCCGAGTGGTGCAGGGCCACCAGCTGCCACTGGTCGTTGTAGACGGGCGCGCCCGACGAGCCGGGGTTGGTGTCGGCCCGGTAGTGGAGGAAGTCGTCGAGGATCGTGACCAGCTCGTTCTCCCGCAGCGCCACCACCTTGGGCCGGCCGTCGGGGTGCTGGACGATGTTGAGCGCCTCGCCTACCAGCACCTTGCCGGTCTGCTCGATCAGCCGGTTGTGCCCGTAGCCGGCCAGCGACCGGCCGCCGGCCGAGACCGGGGCCACGGCCACGAGGGTGAAGTCGAGCTCGGCGTCGGTGACGAACAGGGCGTCGGGCTGGAGCGCGAACGCCTCGCCCGGGGTCCGCCGTCCCAGCGCCACCTCCTCGTAGCCGAACTCGACGAGCGACGCCGCCGCGGCCGGGGCGGAGTCGAGCACGTGGTGGTTGGTCAGCAGCAGCCGGGGCGAGACGAGCGAGCCGGTCCCGAAGCCGCGGGGCGAGCCGCCGGCCGCGTCCAGGCTGATCCGGCCGACCGTGGCCGCCGCGGTCACCCCGCGGGACAGGAAGCTCACGCTCACCAGGTCGTCGCCGCCGACGAGCCGTTCCAGGTCGGTGATCTCGCTGGCGGCCGCCAGGTGGTCGAGGCGCAGCGCCACCAGCTCCGGGGGCGCGGCCACGACGGGGCCATGGGCCGCGACGGCGGCGGCGAGCCGCTCGCGCTGGGCGCTCGACGTGGCGTAGCGCCGTTCGGTGCCCGAGGTTATGGAGGGATCGATCATCACCCCAATGAGCCCGAAGGGGCGCAGCTGGATACAAGACGGGCGTGCCGGAGCAGGGTCGGGAGCCGTCTACGCTGGCGCCCGCCGCCGAATGACAGATGTGAACGGTGAGCCACCCCACGGCGCGAGGCGCGCCGTGCGACCCGATTCTGGGACGGCGATGACCTACTGCCTGGGGATCGATCTCGGCACGACGTACACGGCCGCGGCCATCGCCCGGGACGGGCGCGCCGAGGTCGCCACCCTCGGGTACCGGATGACCTCGGTCCCGACGGTGGTGGTGCTGACCGAGGACGGGACGTTCCTGGTGGGCGATCCGGCCGAGCGCCGGGCCAGGTCCAGCCCCGAGCGCGTGGCCCGCGAGTTCAAGCGCCGGGTCGGCGATCCGACCCCGCTGCTGCTCGGGGGGACGCCCGTGTCCGTGGACCGGCTGCTGGCCGAGGTGCTGGGCTTCGTCCACCGCAGCGTGACCCAGACCGAGGGCGGCCCGCCGGCGGCGACGGTGGTCACGCACCCGGCCAACTGGGGGCCGTTCAAGCGCGACGTGCTGGTCCAGGGCCTGAAGCTGGCCGGCATCGAGGACGCCCGCCTGCTGCCCGAGCCCGTGGCCGCCGCCACTTGGTACGCCCGGGCCGAGCGGCTGGCGCCGGGGGCGACGGTGGCGGTCTACGACCTCGGCGGCGGCACGTTCGACACCGTGGTGCTGGAGATGGGCCGCGACGGCACCTTCGCGGTCCGGGGCGCGCCCGAGGGGATCGAGCGGCTGGGCGGCGTGGACGTCGACGCCGCGGTCATGGGCCACGTCCTGCGGGTCATCGGCGCGGAGGCCAAGGGGTTCGACCCGACCGACCCCGCCACGCTGATCGCGATGGCGCAGCTCCGGCGCGACTGCGTCGAGGCCAAGGAGGCGCTGTCGTCGGAGACGACCGTGACCAT
>DATBGF010000542.1:0-20350 GCA_036558145.1 Acidimicrobiales bacterium | reverse complement strand
CAAGGACTGCTACGGCCGCGACCTGGCCTGGGTGCCGTGGCGCCGGCCCGGGTTCGAGCTGGGCCTGCAGATCGCGGCGCTGGCGGCCGACAACCCGAGCCTGCGGGGCGTGGTGCTGGGCGGCCACGGCCTGACGACGTGGGGTGACACGTCCGAGGAGTGCCGCGACCGGTCGCTCGACGCCATCCGGCGGGCCGAGCACTTCATCGAGGAGCGGAAACGTCCCGAACCGCTCGGGCCCGTGCGCCCCGGCTTCGAGCCGCTGCCCCGGGCGGAGCGGCGCCGGCTGGCCGCCGAGCTCGGTCCGCACATCCGGGGGCTCTGCTCGACGGACCGGCGGGTGGTGGGCCGCCTGACGGACACCGACCTGGTGCTGGACTTCGTGGGCCGGGAGGCGGTCACGCGCCTCGCGCCGCTGGGCACCTCGTGCCCCGACCACTTCATCCGCACCAAGGTCCGGCCTCTGCTGCTCGACCTGCCGCCCACCGCTCCGGTCGGCGACCTCGTCGCCCGGTTGCGGGACCTGCACGCCGCCTACCGCGACGACTACGCCGCCTACTACCAGCGCCATGCGGACGGGAGCAGCCCGCCGATGCGGGGGGCGGACCCGGTCATCGTGCTCGTGCCGGGCGTGGGCATGTTCAGCTTCGGCGCCGACGCCCGGGCCGCCCGCATCGCGGGCGAGTTCTACGTCAACGCCATCTACGTCATGTGGGGGGCCGAAGCGGTCTCGACCTACGCACCGATCCCCGAGTCGGAGAAGTTCCGCATCGAGTACTGGGCGCTGGAGGAGGCCAAGCTGCGCCGCCTGCCGCCGCCCAAGCCGCTGGCGGGCCGGGTGGCGCTGGTGACCGGGGCCGCGTCCGGCATCGGCCGGGCCATCGCCACCCGCCTGGCGGCCGAGGGCGCGGCCGTGGCCGTCGCCGACCGCGACGTTCCCGGTGCCGAGGCCGTCGCCACCGCGCTCGGCGGGCCGGACGTCGCGGTGCCGGTCCACGTGGACGTGTCCGACGAGACCGCTGTCGCCACCGCCGTGGCCGAGGTGTGCGCCACCTACGGCGGCGTCGACCTGGTCGTGAACAACGCCGGGCTGTCGATCTCCAAGCCACTGGGCGAGACCACGCTGGCGGACTGGGACCTGCAGCACGGGGTCATGGCCCGCGGCTCGTTCCTCGTGAGCCGGGAGACGGCCCGGGTGGCGCAGGCCCAGGGCATGGGCGGCGACATCGTCTACGTCGTGTCCAAGAACGCCATCGTGGCGGGCCGGGACAACGTGGCCTACGGCGCGGCCAAGGCCGACCAGGCCCACCAGGTCCGGCTGCTGGCCACCGAGCTCGGGCCGCTCGGCGTGCGGGTCAACGGCGTGAACCCGGACGGCGTCGTGCGGGGCTCGGGCATCTTCGCCGGCGGCTGGGGTGACGAGCGGGCCAAGGTCTACGGCGTGCCGCCCGAGGACCTGGGCAAGTTCTACGCCGGCCGTACCCTGCTCGGGCAGGAGGTGCTGCCCGAGCACGTCGCGGCCGCGGTCTTCGTGCTGTGCAGCGACGATCTGTCGCTCACGACGGGCACCATCATCCCCGTGGACGGGGGCGTGCCCATGGCGTTCCAGCGGTAGGCGCAGACGTAAGGGGGAGACATGACCATCGACCGCAGTCGCATCGGGGAGGAGAACGAGCTGCGCCTGGCCTGGCACGAGTCAGACCTGGCGCACTCGCTCGACGTGGTCGGCCGAGCGGGCGTGGACGCCGAGGCGGTGGTGGCCGAGGTGGCCCGGTTCAGCGCCGCGGCGCCGTCGTGGGCGGTGGGCACGGGCGGGACCCGGTTCGGCCGCTTCCCGGGCGGGGGCGAGCCCCGCGACACGTTCGAGAAGATCGACGACGTCGCCGCGCTCAACGCCCTCACCGGCGCCAACCGCACGGTGAGCCTGCACGTGCCGTGGGACGATCCCGGCCTGGGCGAGGGCGCCGCCGACCTGCGCCGCCACGCCGAGGAGCGCGCCATCGGCTTCGACGCCATGAACTCCAACACGTTCCAGGACAACCCGTCGACCACCCGCGACGGCACCCTGTCGTACAAGTTCGGCAGCCTGGCCAACACCGACGAGGCTGTGCGGCGGGCCGCCATCGAGCACAACCACTACGTGATCGACCTCGGTGTCGAGCTCGGCGCGCAGGCCCTGACCGTGTGGCTGGGCGACGGCATGAACCATCCCGGCCAGGCCAGCTTCCGGGGCCAGTTCGAGCGGGTGCTCCTCGGCCTGGGCGAGATCTACGCCCACCTGCCCGGCGACTGGGAGATGTACACCGAGCACAAGCCCTACGAGCCGGCCTTCTACTCGTCGGTGAACAACGACTGGGGCACGTCGCTGATGCTGGCCCAGGGAACCGGCGACCGGGCCAAGTGCCTGGTCGACCTCGGCCACCACCTGCCCAACACCAACATCGAGCAGGTCGTGTCGCGCCTGGCCATGGTGGGCCGGCTGGGCGGCTTCCACTTCAACGACTCCAAGTACGGCGACGACGACCTCACGGTCGGATCCATCACGCCGTTCCAGCTGTTCCTCATCGTCGGCGAGCTGCTCGCCGCCGGGGGCGGGCGGATGCCCGACGCGGCCTACATGATCGACGAGAGCCACAACCTGAAGGACCCGCTGGAGGACCTGATCCAGGCCACCGACGCCCTCCAGGTGGCGCTGGCCCAGGCGCTGTGCGTCAACCGGTCCGACCTGGCCGAGGCGCAGCAGGACAACGACCCGGCCCGGGCGGCCGAGGTGCTGCACCGCGGCTTCCGCACCGACGTCCGGCCCCTGGTGGCCGAGGCCCGCCGGCGCAACGGGGCCGCGCTCGACCCCCTGGCCACCTACCGGGCCGTCGGCTACCGGGCGGGCACGATCGCGGCGCGCGGCGCCGACGCGGTGGCGACCGGCCTGTGAGCGAGCCGGCGCCCGCGGTCGCGGCGGTCGACCTCGGCGCGTCCTCGATCCGGGTGTGCCGGGTCGAGCTGGGATCCGGCGCCCCGCGCCTGTCCGTCGTCCACCGCTACGCCCACGGCCCGGTGGCGGACGCGTCGGGCGTGCTGCGCTGGGACTGGTCCCGCCTCATGGCGGAGACGGAGAAGGGACTGGCCGCCGCCCAGGAGCCGGGCCCGCTGGCGTCCGTCGGCGTGGACACCTGGGGCGTGGACTACGGGCTGCTCGACGTCCACGGCGACCTGGTCGGACCGCCCGTGTCCTACCGGGACGCCCGCACCGAGGGCTACGCCGCGGTGGTCGAGCGCCTGGGCGGCCCCGCCGCCCTCTACGACGTCACCGGTGTCCAGCTCCTGCCGCTCAACACGGTGTTCCAGGTCGCCGCGCACGACAGGACCGAGCGGGACCGGGCCCGCCACCTCCTGATGCTGCCGGAGCTGGTGGTGCACCACCTGACGGGAGCGATCGTGGGCGAGCGCACCAGCGCGGGCACGACGGGGCTGGTCGACATCCGGACCGGGCTCTGGTCGGACGAGCTCGTGGAGGCCATCGCCCTGGACCCTCGCGTGCTCCCCGACATCCACCGGGCAGGCATCGCCGTCGGGACCTGGCAGGGTGTCCCCGTGCACCTGGTGGGCGGCCACGACACGGCCTCGGCGGTCGCGGCCATGGGCGCGGGCACAGGACCGCGCCCGGCCTTCGTCTCGACCGGCACCTGGCTGCTGGTCGGCCGGGAGCAGCCCGTGGCCGACCTCAGCGAGGCGGCCCGCGCCGCCAACCTCACCAACGAGATCGGCGCCATGGGCGGCGTCCGCCTGCTGAAGAACCTGGCCGGTGCCTGGCTGCTGGAGCGGTGCCGCCCCGCGTGGGGCGACCCGGAGATCAGGGCGCTGATCGAGGCCGCCGAGGCGGTCGGCGACGTCCCGGCGGCCCGGCTCGATCCGACCGATGCCCGGTTCCTGCATCCCGAGGACATGCTGGGCGAGGTGACTTCGGCCCTCGGCCTCGGTCGCGACACCTCCCCCGCGATCGTGACCCGCGCCGTGTGCGACTCCCTTGCCGCGGCCACCGCCGCCGTCCTCGCGGCGCTCCCGGGCGAGGCTCCCAGCGACATCCACGTGTTCGGCGGCGCCCAGTCCACGCTGTACCGGCGCCTGCTCGCCGAGGCCTCGGGCCTGCCGGTGCACGCCGGTCCCGCCGAGGCGACGGCGCTGGGCAACGCCCTGGTGCAGGGCATCGCCGTCGGCCGCTACGCCGACCTCGCCGAGGCGCGGCGCCACCTGGCGGAGCCGGCATGAGCCTCGACGCCATGGACCGGCTGCGCCAGATCGAGGCCACGATCCGGGCCGAGGGGCGGGTGAGGATCGTCGACGCCGCGGCCCGCTTCGGCGTGAGCGAGATGACGATCCGGCGCGACCTCGACGCGCTGGCCGACGAGGGCGTCGTGCAGCGGATCCGCGGCGGCGCCGTCGGCATCGGTCCCCAGCCCTTCGCCGAGCGGTTCAGCCGTCACGTCCGGGCCAAGGATCGCATCGCGGCCAAGCTGGAGCCGCTCGTGGGCGAGGGCGGGGCCATCGGCCTCGACGCCTCCTCCACCCTGGAGCGGCTGGCCGCCGCCTTGAAGGAGGTCCACGACCTCACCGTGGTGACCAACGGCCAGGACACGTTCGCCGCGCTCCAGGACCGTCCGGGCGTGACGGCCCTGCTCACCGGGGGCCGGCTCGATGCCCGCACCGGGAGCCTCGTGGGCCCGATCGCCACCCGCACGGCCCGGGAGCTGCTGCTGCGGCGCCTGTTCGTGTCCGCCGCCGCGCTGCACCCCGTCCACGGCACGTCCGAGGCCACGCTGGAGGACGCCGAGGTCAAGCTGGCCCTGGCCGACGTGGCCGCCGAGGTGATCGTGGCCGTGGACTCCAGCAAGCTCGACCAGCGGGCGCCGGCCCGCGCCCTCGGGTCCGATCAGGTGAAGGTCCTGGTGACCGAGCTCGACCCCGGCGACGCCCGCCTCGACCCCTACCGCGAGCGCTGGGAGCTGCTGTGAGCCGGTCGAGCCCGTGGGAGACGCTGCGCTCGGTCGTGCGGTTCGGCCGCATCGAGACCGACCCGGTCGAGCGGCGCCTGGCCCGGGCCGCGTCGGTGGCGGACCTGCGCCGCCTGGCCCGCCGGCGCCTCCCCGGCGGCGTGTTCGACTACATCGACGGCGGTGCCGAGGACGAGCGCACCATGGCCGCCAACCAGGCCGCGTTCGCCCGGGTCGGGTTCCGGCCCCGCGTGCTGCGGGGCGTCGAGAAGGTCGAGGTGGGCTCCACGCTGCTGGGCAAGCCGCTGGCGTACCCGCTGGTGCTGGCGCCCACCGGCTTCACCCGCATCGCCGATCCCGACGGCGAGCTGGCGGTGGCCCGGGCGGCGCAGCGGGCCGGCCTGCCCTACACGCTGTCGACGCTTAGCACCCGGTCGATCGAGGAGGTGCGGGCGGTCAGCGACGGCCGGCTGTGGTTCCAGGTGTACGCGTGGCGCGACCGGGGCCTCGTCAAGGAGATGGTCGAGCGCGCCGCCGCGGCCCACTATGAGGCGCTCGTGCTCACCGTGGACACGGCCGTGCTGGGCCGGCGCGAGCGCGACGTGCGCCGCGGCTTCTCCCTGCCGCCGACCATCGGGCCCGGGACGCTGCTCGACGGGGCGCTGCACCCGGGCTGGACCTGGGCGTTCATGCGCAGCGAGCCGATCCGCTTCGCCAACGTCGCCGGGCGCTCGGTCGGCGACGGCGCGTCGCCGGTCACGCTGTCGGACTACATCAACACCCAGTTCGACCCGGCGCTGGCCTGGGACGACGTCGACTGGCTGCGCTCGGTGTGGGACGGTCCCCTGGTGCTCAAGGGCGTCCAGACGGTGGACGACGCCGTGCTCGCGGCCGAGCGCGGCGTCGAGGCCATCGCGCTGTCCAACCACGGCGGCCGCCAGCTCGACGGCGCGCCCGCCACCTTCCCGCTGGTGGCCCCGGTGGCCGACGCGGTCGGCAGCCGCAGCGAGATCATCTGCGACGGCGGCGTGCGCCGCGGCAGCGACATCGCCAAGGCGGTCGCGGCCGGGGCGACCGCGGCCATGGCCGGGCGGGCCTACCTCTACGGGCTGGGCGCGGCGGGCGAGCGGGGTGTCGACCGGGTCCTCGGCTGGCTGCAGGCCGACCTGACCCGCACCCTGAGCCTGCTGGGTGCGGGCCGGATCGGCGACCTCGACCGCGCCTTGCTCGACCTGCCCTAGGCCGTGGCTCAGGCCCGGGCTTCGAGCTCGGTCTTCAGCGTCGCCAGGGCGCGGCGCCAGTAGTCCTTCCGGTCCTCGCGCTCGGCGGCGTCGGCCAGCCGCCACTGCTCGACCACGATCGTGGACTTGGCCGGGCCCTTGTCCTCCACGGTGACGAACAGCCGGGTCGGGCCGCTGCCGACGTCGTAGCGGGCCGTCGTCCTCGGCTTGGACACCGTGCGCTCGGACAGCACCAGGTCGGGCAGCCACCCGGCCCGCAGCGACGGGTCGGCGAACGCGGCGAACACGTCCTCGGCGCTGGCCGCGATCGTCTTCGACGCCCCGGCGACGAAGCCGTCGCTGCCGGTGCGCTGGCCGACCGCCCGCAGCCCCCGGGCCCGCTCGAAGCTCATGGCCACGGCCTGGGCGTACCAGCCCGGCACCCCCGGCTGCTCGCCCACCCGGCGGGCGATCTCGGTGTGGCCGAGGGACTCGGCGCCCCAGGAGTCGAGCAGGTCGAACCACTCCTCCCAGCCCCGCCCGGTCTGGGTGCGGAGCCGCTCCTCGGAGCAGGGGAGCTGCAGCCCGTCGGCGGTCACGGCCGCCGCCTCGTCCCCGGCGAGCAGCTGGGCCCTCGCCGCGGTGTAGCTCTCGCCCGTCTTCTCCATGCGCCGGCGGACCAGGCGCTTGAACGACTTCTGCTCGGTCATCGTGAGCTCCTCTCGACGGCCGGGACCTCGCGACCCACGCTCACGACGCCCCTGCCGGAAAGGGCACAACTGGACCGGCGCCCCGAGAGCACGGGCTCCCTTTGCCCTCACGGGCCGGTGGCGTGGGCACCGGAGCGAGGGTTCGGCGATGGGACGTCGCCGTCGGCCCACGCTACCGCGAAGACCTCCCACTCGCCGGGCACGCCCCGGAACGACCGCCGGCCGCGGGGCTCGAGCTCGATCGGCGAGCCGACGATCAGGTCCCGGACCGTCTGCGTCACCAGCACCTCACCGCCGCGGGCACCGGTCGCCAGCTCGGCCGCCACGTCGACGGCGATCCCGCGCAGCCGGCCGTGCTCCTGTGGCTCGCACTCGCCGCTGTGCACGGCGGCGCCCACCGCCAGTCCCCGGTCGCCCAGCTCGGACACGAGCGCGCCGGCGCAGCGGATGGCCCGGGCGGGGCCGTCGAACGCCGCGCATCCCGGCCGCCCGAGCGGACGGCCGCCCCAGCGTTCGACGATCGCGCGCCCCGGGGCGTCGTCGGGTCCCCCTGCCGTCGCCAGGACCGTCGCGAGCACGCGGTCGACAGCGGTGACCGGACCGGTCCGGGCGATGAAGGTTTCGATGGCGCGGGTGATCTCGTCGACCACGTCGGACAGCCAGATCAGGTGGATGTCGCTGTCCAGCTCCACCAGGGTGGCCCCCGGGATCAGGTCGCAGGCATAGCGGGCGGCCTGCACGGGCACGTTCTGGTCGCGGGTGGCGTGGAGGAGCAGCGTCGGGGCGCCGATGGTGGGGAGCGCGTGCCGGATGTCGATGGCGGCCAGCGCCCGGAGGAACGTGGCCGCCGCGCCCGGGCTGGCCGAGATCGTCTGGGAGCGGGCCCAGTACTGGCGGGCCGCCGGGTCCTTGGCCCGGCCGGGGGCGAACAGCTTGAGCCCCACGCCGGTCCCCCACCTCGCCTCCATGTCGCCGATGAACGACTCGACGACGTCGGGGTCGGCCCCGATGTCGTACCCGTCCCCGGCGAGGAACCGGCCGTAGCCGCCGTACATGATCAGCGCCCGGGTCCGCTCGGGATGGCTCGCCGCGAACAGCGCGGCCGTGGGCGCTCCGGCCGAGATCCCGAGGATGACGGCCTGGTCCGACCCCGCGGCGTCGAGCACCGCGCGGGCGTCCGCCACCCAATGCTCCACGTCGACGGCGGCGGGGCGGTCGGAGAGGCCCATGCCCCGCTTGTCGAACAGGATCAGCCGGCTGAACGACGCGAGCCGGCGGACCAGCCGATCGGTGGGGGCGTCCCACCAGAGGTCCAGGTGGGAGATGAAGCCGGGGACGGCCAGCACGTCGATCGGCCCGTCGCCGACGATCTGGTAGGCGACGTGCACGCCGTCGGGGCCGACCGCGTAGCGCACCGGCGACCGGGCCGGCGCCGGCTCGTGGCCCACCGGCGGCGGCGTGGCCTGGCCGTCGAGGGACGGGTCGTGGTCGAGGATGGCCTGCTCGAGCCGCCGGAGCTCGCCTCCCGGCTCCAGGCCCAGCTCCTCGCCCAGCCGGGCGCGGGCCCGCTGGTAGGCGGCCAGGGCGTCGGCCTGCCGCCCGGTCCGGTACAGCGCCACCATCAGATGGCCCCACAGCCGCTCCCGGAAGGGGTGCTCGCGCACGAGCGTCTCCAGCTCGGCCACGAGCTCGCCGTCGCAGCCGGCGGCCAGGTCCGCGGCCAGGCGGGCCTCGAGGGCGGTCAGGTACTCCTCCCGGAGCCGGACAGCCTCGGCTGCCAGGCCCGAGCGGGGCCCGGCACCCGGGAACGGATCGCCCCGCCACAACGCCACCGCCTCCCGCAGGTGCTCGCGGGCCTCCGGCTCCGCTCCCCTGGCCCGGGCCTCCTCGGCCGCGCGGACCAGGCCCCGGAACCGGCCCACGTCGACGTCGCCGGCCGCGACGCAGAGCCTGTACCCGGACGCCGTCGTGGCGATGACCTCCGGGCCCAGCTCGCGCCGGATGTTGGACACATAGGTCTGCAGGGTCTTGCGGGCGCTGGCCGGCGGCGAGTCGCCCCACAGCGCATCGATGAGGGCGTCGGGGCCCACGACCGCCTCCGGGCGCAGCGCCAGGGTGGCGAGCAGCGTGCGCTCCTTGGCCGCGCGCAGGACGACCTCCCCCGGCTCGCCATCGACCGTGAGGGGGCCGAGCAGGCTGATCCGCACCTCCGCCACGCTACGACGCCACTCGACCGGCGTCCGGCCACCGCTCGACCGCCACCCGGCCGGCCGGTGGTCCGCTCGCAGCCGGGCCGGCGACGGTCGCCGCCCGTGAAGGGAGAGCATCGTGCTCGGACGGGATCAAGGCCGGATCACGAGGCGGCGCGCCCGCTGGGCGGTCGCAGCCGTGGCTCCGCTGGCAGCCGCGGCCCTCGCCGTGACCGCGGCCGGGGGAGCCACCGGTGAGCCGGCCAGCGTGGACCCGCTCGGCGGCCCCTTGCAGGAGGTCCGCGACGCGACCGCGCGCTTCCAGGACGTCGATCGGGCGATCGACGCCGGCTACGTGCAGTTCTTCGGCTGTGTCCACGAGCCGCTGGCCGGTTCGATGGGCATCCACTTCGTCAACAGCGCTCTGGTCGGCGACACCAGCCTGGAACCGACGACGCCGGAGGCGCTGATCTACGAGGTCAAGCCGAACGGCCGGCTGGCGCTCGTGGGCGTCGAGTACGTCGTGTTCCAGGAGGCCTGGGACGCGGCGAACCCCGCGCCTCCGACGCTGTTCGACCAGACCTTGACGCTGATCCCCAGCCCCAACCGCTTCGGGATCCCGGCGTTCTACGAGCTCCACGCCTGGACCTCGAAGCCCAACCCCACCGGGTCGTTCAAGGACTGGAACCCCGCGGTGCTCTGCCCGGCCACGGAGGGCCACGTCCACTGACCCGCCGCCATCCGGGCGCGGTGTGGCACGCTGCCCGGATGGCGGTCACAACCGAAGCGACGGCGGACGTGTCGGGGACGGTGCTGATCACGCTGGCGTCGGCCCAGTTCCTGATGACCCTGGACAGCTCGGTCATGAACGTGTCCATCGCCACGGTGGCGCACGACGTGAACACGACGGTGGTCGGGATCCAGACCGCGATCACCGCGTACACGCTCGTGATGGCGACGCTGATGATCACCGGCGGCAAGGTCGGCCAGATCCTCGGGCGCAAGCGGGCCTTCACCATCGGCTGCGTGATCTACGGCTGCGGCTCGTTCCTCACCGCCATCTCCCAGAACCTGGCCACGCTGATGATCGGCTGGTCGCTGCTGGAGGGGATCGGCGCCGCGCTGATCATGCCGGCCGTCGTCGCCCTGGTGGCCTCCAACTTCAGGCAGGCCGACCGGCCCCGGGCCTACGGCCTGGTGGCCTCGGCGGCGGCCATCGCGGTGGCGGCCGGCCCGCTGATCGGCGGGCTGTTCACCACCTACTGGTCGTGGCGCTGGGTGTTCGCGGGCGAGGTGCTGATGGTGCTCGTCATCCTCGGCCTGGCCCGGCGCATGGCCGACACCCCGGCGGACCCCGAGGCCCACCTCGACCTCGTCGGCACCGCGCTGTCGGCCAGCGGCCTCGGCCTCGTCGTCTACGGCATCCTCCGCTCCGGCACGTGGGGGTTCGTGGCGCCCAAGGCCGAGGCACCCCAATGGCTCGGGCTCTCCCCGGTCATCTGGCTGATCCTGGCGGGCGGGTCCGTCCTCGTCGGGTTCCTGGCCTGGGAGCGGTGGCGCCGCCAGCACGGCAAGCCGATCCTGTTCGACCCGGCCATGCTGCGGGCTCCGGTGTTGCGCGGCGGCCTCACCGCCTTCTTCTTCCAGTTCCTGATCCAGGCGGGCCTGTTCTTCACGATCCCCCTGTTCCTGTCCGTGGCGCTGGGGTTGACCGCCATCGCCACCGGCGTCCGCCTGCTGCCGCTCTCGATCACCTTGCTGCTGGCGGCCGTGGGGATCCCGCGCTTCGCGCCGCAGATCTCACCCCGGCTGGTCGTCCGGGCCGGCTTCGCCGCGCTGTTCCTGGGCACCGTGATCCTGATCGGCCTGCTGGACGTGGGCGCGGGGCCCGAGATCATCACCTGGCCGATGCTGCTGGCCGGGCTCGGCATCGGCGCCCTCGCCTCGCAGCTGGGCAGCGTCACCGTGTCCTCGGTCCCCGACGAGCAGAGCAGTGAGGTCGGCGGGCTGCAGAACACGTTCAGCAACCTCGGCGCGTCCGTCGGCACCGCCCTGGCCGGCGCGGTGCTGATGTCGGCGCTGACGTCGTCGTTCTTCACCGGCATCCTCGACAACCCGGACGTCCCGCAGGAGGCGGCGGCGCAGGCCCAGGTCGAGCTCAGCAGCGGCATCCCCTTCGTGTCCGACGCGCAGCTCGAGCAAGCGTTGGACGACGCCGGCGTCCCCGAGGACACCGCCCAGGCCGTGATGGACGAGAACACCGAGGCCCGGATCAACGGCCTGCGCGCCGCCCTGGCCGTCCTCGCCCTGCTGGCCCTCGTGGCCCTGGGCCTGGCGTCCTCCATCCCCACCACGCAGCCGTCCGTCGCCCCCGAGTGAGCGGGCTCAGCTGCGGGCGCGCAACGTGACCGGGACGCCCGAGTAGCGGACCATCCCGGTGACCGGGTCCAGCACGCCGGAGTCGGTCAGGGCGTTGACGTTGGCGGCGTGGTGGCCGTGGGGCACCGACACCACGCCCCGGCGGATCCCCGGATCGACCCTCGCCACGCCCGTCAGTGAGCCCCGGTCGGTGCTGACCTCGACGGGGGCGCCGTCGACCACGCCCGCCGCAGCCGCGTCGTCGGGGTGGACGATCACCGCGGCCGGCTCGCCCAGGAAGTCGAGGGCGCCGTTGAGCTTGCGGGCCTGGCGCCTCGGGATCAGCACCAGCGGCGCCGGTGGCCGCAGCCCGGCCAGCTGCTCGACCAGCAGCGCCGGGGCGAGCCGCCAGCCGCCGGAGCGGTCGAGGTAGCGCTCGACCCACGGGGCCGGGAGCTCCCGGGGCCGCTCCACGTACCCGGACGCCGCCACCTCGTCGTAGCCGCAGCGGGCGGCGGCCATGACGCCGGCCAGCCGGTCCTCGTCGGTGGCGGTGGGATCGGCGAGGTCGTGGCCCAGGCGCCGGCCGATCTCGGCCAGCACCCACCAGGCCGAGCGCCGGTCCCCCACCGGCGGGACGACGGCCGGTGTGTGCTGGACCGAGACCGCCGGGTTCAGGAAGTCCCACAGGGAGACGTCGGCCCGCTCCAGCTGGCCCTTGGTCGGCAGCACGTGGCTGGACAGCTCGGTCGTCGGGTTGGCGACGATCTCGGTGCTGACGAGCAGGTCGAGGGACCGCAGCGCCGGCTCCAGCGCGTTGCGGTCGGGGAACGACGCCAGGATGCTGCCGCCCAGGTTGAGCAGGGCCCGGATGTTCCCGGCCCGGATCTCGTCGGGCAGCGCGGCGCACGGCCACTCCCCCAGGAACGCCTGCGTGCCGGGCCGGGACCTCGGGCCGGGACCGAAGACCGCCTCCGGCGGCAGCACCGGGAGCTCCATGGAGTCGAACGGCAGCAGGAACCCGGGATGGAACCAGACCCCGCCCGGCCGGTTCATCGCCCCGGTCAGGATCATCAGCACCCAGGTCAGCCAGGCGGTCACGTTGCCGTTCTCGGCGCCCATGGTCACGCCGGTCCCGGTGTGGACGGCGACGGGGCCCGCCCGCCGCACCGCCGCCAGCAGGCCGGCCAGGTCCTGCGGCTCCAGCCCGGCCACCTCGGCGGCGTGGGCGGCGTCGAACGGCTCGACCGCGGCCGCCAGCTCGTCCCCACCGATGGTGCGCTGCGCGAGCGCGTCGGGATCGGCGCCGTCCCGCAGCAGCTCGCGGACGAGGAACGCGAGCACCGCGTAGTCCGTGCCCGGGCGGGGCGCCAGGTGCCGGGTCGCCAGCCGGGCCGTCTCGGTGCGGCGCGGGTCGAGCACCCACACCTCGGCCCGCGAGCGCAGCGCCCGGATGGCCGTCACCGGGTCGGGCAGGGCGATGTTGTGGCCGTGAGACACGACAGGGTTGACGCCGATGTAGAGGACGAGGCGGGCCCGCTCATAGTCGATGTGCGAGGTGAAGCCCGGGAACCCGCCGACCAGGTGCGAGACGAGCGCCTTGGCGGTCCCGTCGATGGTGAGGGGGCTGAACTTGGCCGGCGTGCGGAGGGCCCGGAACAGGGCCTCCATCATCCGGTAGCCGGCGGCGTCCATGCCGAGGCCGCTGCCGAAGTAGACGCCGACGGCCGCAGGGCCGTGGCGGTCGACGATCGCCCCCAGCCGGTCGCCGAGGTCGTCGAGGCACTCGTCCCACGACACCGGCACCAGCCGCCCGTCCACCCGCAGCAGCGGGCGCTCGATGCGGTCGGGATGGTGGTGCAGCTGCGGCAGGGCCCGGCCCTTGGCGCAGGTGTAGCCGTGCGACAGCGGGTGGTCCGGATCGCCGCGCACCTTGACGACCTCGTCGCCGTCGGTCTCGACCACGATGCCGCAGATCGCCGTGCAGATCCGGCAGAAGCTCCGGGTGGTGGGTATGGAAACGACGCTACCAGGAACAGAGAGCGCCGTTTTGGCCGATCAGCGTGGCCGGGGCCTCCGGGCGCGGATGCCGGGCGTGCCCTCGGTGTCGACCGCCTCGCCCTCGATCTCGGGCTCGCGGCCGCCCAGGTACACGGCGAGGGCGACGGCACCGGCGAGCGCCCCGCACAGCATGGCCAGGAGCACCCGCCAGATCACGGCCATGCCGTCCCAGGGGATCAGCGCCAGCGGCAGGAACAGGATGGCGCCCACCACCGCGCCCAGGACGATGCCGACGAGCGACCCCTTCATCTGGGCGTCGGTGATCGAGCCCAGGCCCGGCCAGGACTGGGCCGCCTCGTCCTGTTGCTCGCGGCGGAGCTCGCGTCGATCCATCGACCAGCGCCTTCCCCTCCTGAAGGGCCACAAACCGACTCGCGCCGCCTGACTCGGGGTAGGCGATCACCATGCCCGTGTGCGAAGTGTGCGGCAACGACTACGACAAGGCGTTCGAGGTCACGGCGGCGGGGGCCAGCCACACCTTCGACAGCTTCGAGTGCGCCATCCAGATGATGGCGCCCGTCTGCGACCACTGCGGCTGCAAGACGATCGGCCACGGCGTCGAGGCCGACGGCGCCTTCTACTGCTGCGCCCACTGCGCCCGGGCCGCGGGCGTCGAGGCGCGCGACCGCGTCGACTCCCAGGCCTGACGCTCGGCTCTGCTCGCGTCGCCCGCGCCGCCTAGCGTGAGCGCATGGGGGAAGGGACGACGGCGCTCGACGCCGATGCCATCGTGGTGGGCGCCGGTTTCGCGGGGCTCTACATGCTGCACCGGCTGCGCCAGGCGGGCTTCACCGCCCTGGTGCTGGAGGCCGGTGGCGGCGTGGGTGGGACCTGGTACTGGAACCGGTACCCCGGGGCGCGCTGTGACGTGCCCAGCCTGGAGTACTCCTACGGCTTCGACGAGGACCTGCAGCAGGACTGGGCCTGGACCGAGCGCTACGCGTCCCAGCCGGAGATCCTCCGCTACCTGGAGCACGTCGCCGACCGCTTCGACCTGCGCCGCGACATCCGGCTCGACACCCGGGTCACCGCCGCCGCCTTCGACGACGCGACCGCCACCTGGGCGGTGACGACCGAGGCCGGCGAGCGGCTGACCGCACGCTTCGTCGTGGCCGCCACCGGCTGCCTGTCGGCCGCCAACATGCCCGACATCCCCGGGCGCGACACGTTCGGGGGCCCGACCTACCACACCGGGCGCTGGCCGCACGAGGGGGTCGACTTCACCGGCCGGCGGGTGGCGGTCATCGGGACCGGGTCGTCGGCCGTGCAGTCGATCCCGATCATCGCCGAACAGGCGGAAAGCCTCACCGTGTTCCAGCGCACCGCCACCTACTCGGTGCCGGCCTACAACGGCCCGCTGGCCCCCGACCACCAGGCCGAGGTGAAGGCCCGCTATCCCGAGGTGCGGGCGGCCAACCGGCTGGCGATGGCCGGCTTCGGCGCCCTCTCGACGCTGGGCCCGCCCCAGCACGCCATGGCCGACGTCGACGACGGCGAGCGGACCAAGCTGCTCGACGCCCGCTGGGAGGAGGGCGGGCTCGGGTTCGTGGCCGTGTTCGCCGACACGCTCGGCAACCCCGAGGCCAACGAGGTCGCCGCCGAGTACGTCCGGGACAAGATCCGCGGCGTCGTCGACGACCCCGAGGTCGCCGACCTGCTGAGCCCGACCCAGGTCATCGGGTGCAAGCGCCTGTGCGTCGACACCGGCTACTACGAGACGTTCAACCGTCCCGACGTCCGCCTCGTGGACATCAGCGGCGGCGGGATCGAGGCCATCACCCCCACGGGCGTCCGGGCGAACGGCGAGGACCACGACGTGGACGTCGTCGTCTTCGCCACCGGGTTCGACGCCATGACCGGCGCCCTGGCCCGGATCCGCTTCGAGGGGGTGGGCGGCCGCACGCTGGCCGAGGCGTGGAGCGAGGGCCCCAAGACCTACCTCGGCCTGGCCGTGGCCGGCTTCCCCAACCTGTTCCTGGTCACCGGGCCCGGCAGCCCGTCGGTGCTGACCAACATGGTGACCTCCATCGAGCAGCACGTGGAGTGGATCACCGCCTGCCTCGAGCACCTCCGGGCCGGCGGGCACGGGCGCATCGAGGCCGAGACCGAGGCGGCCGAGGGCTGGGTCGCCTACGTGAACAGCGTGGCCGGCATGACGCTGTTCCCCACCTGCAACTCGTGGTACCTGGGCGCCAACATCCCCGGCAAGCCCCGGGTGTTCATGCCCCTCCCCGGCTTCCCGCCCTACGAGGCGATGTGCGCCAACGTGGTGGCCCAGGGCTACCAGGGCTTCGCCATCGGGGACGCCGGGAACGGGTCGTGCTGAGCTTCCTGCGGCGCTGGGCGGCGGACTGGAAGCCGGCGGTCGTGACGGCGGGCCTGCCCGCGTTCCCGCTGTTCGTGCTGTTCGGGCTGAACGCCGCCGACGAGCTCGACCGGACCGCGTTCTCGGTCCTCCTGCCCGACATCCGCGATGCGTTCGGGCTGACCAACGCGGGCGCCCTCAGCATCGTGTCCGCCACCACCATCGCGGTGCTGCTCATCGCCGTGCCGCTGTCGTTCTACTGCGACCGCGCCAACCGGGTCCGCATCGCCACGATCGGCGCGGCGGTGTGGGGCCTCTTCTCGGTGGGGACGGGGCTGGCGCTGACGCCGCTGATGCTCGTGCTGATGCGCATCGGCGCGGGCACCGGGCGGGCCGTGGTCGAGCCGACCCACAACTCGCTGCTCGCGGACTGGTACCCGCCCGAGACCCGGGTCAAGGTGTTCTCCGTCCACCGGCAGGCCAACTCGGTGGGCCAGATCCTGGGCCCGCTGCTGGCCGGCGCGCTGGCCTACGCCTTCAGCTGGCGCGTGCCGTTCGTGGTCTTCGCCATCCCGACCATCGTCGTCGTGCTGCTCGCGCTGCGCCTGCACGAGCCGGTGCGCGGCGTCCACGAGCGGCGGGCCGCGGGCCTGGACGAGGACGCCGCCCAGGTGGCCGAGCCGCCGGAGACGATCCGCTCGACGATGTCCACGCTGGCCCGGGTGCGCACGATCCGGCGGATCTGGTTCGCCATCCCGTTCCTGGGCGTGGCCCTGTTCGGCGTGCCCAACCTGCTGTCACTGGTCTACGAGGAGGTGTTCGACCTCGACAGCCTCGCCCGGGGTGCGATCGCGGCCGGCGTGGAGCCGCTGCAGATCGCCGGCGTGTTCCTCGTCATGCCCTGGGTGGCGCGGGTGGCCATGCGGGACCCCGGCTACCTGCTGCGCTTCGTGGGCCTCGTCGGCGTGGCCGACGCCGTGTTCCTGGTGATCCTGGCCTACGCCCCCAACGTGTGGCTGGCGATCGCCATGCACGCCCTGCTGGCGGCCTCGATCGGGACGCTGGCGCCCGCGTTCTTCGCCCTGCTGTCGCTGGTCGCGCCGCCCCAGGTCCGCTCGGCGGGCCTCACCACGATCGCCGTGTTCGCGGTGCCCGGCATCGCCATCTTCTTCCCGCTCATCGGCGCGATCTCCGACGCCTACGGCGTGCAGGTCAGCATGCTGGTCATGGTGCCCGTCACCGTGATCGCGGGCTTCATCCTCTCCACGGCCGCCGACCTGGTCCTGCCCGACATCGCCGCCGCCCACGCCGGGGCCCGGGCCCGGGTCGGGCCTGCGCCGGTAGGGTCCGGCGAATGACGACGCACGACGGCCGCAGGGTCGCGATCGTGACCGGAGGCGCCAGCGGCATCGGGCGGGCCGCGGCCGCCGGGCTGGAGGCGACCGGGGCGGCGGTGGCCGTGTTCGACCGCGCCGGGGACCCGCCGGTGGACGTGAGCGACGCCGCCGGGGTCGAGGCCGCGGTGCAGGGCGTGCGGGAGCGGCTGGGATCGATCGACATCCTGGTGAACGCGGCGGGGATCCCGGCCCTGGCCGACCTCTCCGACCCCGGCTTCGGCGCGGTGTGGGACCAGACGCTGGCGGTCAACCTCCAGGGCACGCTCAACACGGTGCGGGCCTGCCTCGACGACCTGCTGGCCAGCGAGGCCGGGCGGATCGTGAACATCGCCTCGACCGAGGCCCTGACCGCGGGCCGCATGGGCAGCCCCTACACGGTGTCGAAGCACGCGGTCGTGGGCCTCACCCGCTCCCTGGCCGTGGACCTCGGCCGCCGCGGGGTCACGGCCAACTGCGTGTGCCCGGGTGCCACGCTCACCGGGATGACCGCGCCGATCCCCGAGGAGGCCCGGGCCGCCTACGGGCGCCGCAACATCCCGCTCGGCCGGTACGGGTCGCCCGAGGAGGTGGCCTACATGGTCGTGGCCCTCACCGCCCCGGAGGCGTCGTTCGTCAACGGAGCGATCATCCCGGTCGACGGCGGCATGACAGCCATGTCCCGCTAGCAAAGGCCGAGCGGAGAGGGCGGTCGCCACAGCCCAAGAGTCCGCGATTTGGCGGCCGACCGGCTGCTGACCAGCGAGGACTCACGGCGACACGGCATCTACGATCCGGGCGATGCGCTTCGACCTGCCGCCCGACCGCCTGCCCACCGCCTGGTACAACGCGCTCGCCCGGCTGGACGAGCCGCTGCAGCCGCCGCTGCACCCGGCCACCCGCGAGCCGCTCGGCCCCGAGGACCTGGCGCCGCTGTTCCCCATGGCGCTGATCGAGCAGGAGATGAGCCCGGCCCCGTGGATCGACGTCCCCGGCGAGGTGCTCGACATCCTGCGCCTGTGGCGGCCCACCCCGCTGGTGCGGGCCGTGCGGCTGGAGCAGGAGCTGGGCACGCCCGCCCGCATCTACTTCAAGGACGAGTCGGTCAGCCCCGCCGGGTCGCACAAGCCCAACACCGCCGTGGCCCAGGCCTTCTACAACAAGGCCGAGGGCGTGACCCGGCTCACGACCGAGACCGGGGCGGGCCAGTGGGGCACGGCCCTGGCCTTCGCCACCTCCCAGTACGGCCTCGAGTGCAAGGTCTACATGGTGCGGACGTCGTACGACTCCAAGCCCTACCGCCGGGTGCTGATGGAGACCTGGGGCGCCGAGTGCGTCCCGTCCCCGGTGGACGACCCGGCCAGCCCCGGCTCGCTGGGCCTGGCCATCAGCGACGCGGTGGCCGACGCGGCCGGGCGGTCCGACTCCCACTACTCGCTCGGGTCGGTGCTCAACCACGTGCTGCTGCACCAGACGGTGATCGGGCTGGAGGCACGCGAGCAGCTGGCGCTGGCCGGCGAGGACGGGCCCGACGTCGTGCTGGCCTCGTGCGGCGGCGGGTCGAACCTGGGCGGCATCGCCCTGCCGTTCCTGGAGGACGAGGGCGTGCGCCTGGTGGCCGTCGAGCCCACCTCGTGCCCGACGCTGACCCAGGGCCGCTTCGACTACGACTTCGGCGACACGGCCGGGCTCACTCCGCTGTTGCCGATGTTCACGCTGGGCCACGACTTCATGCCCCCGTCCATCCACGCGGGCGGCCTGCGCTACCACGGTGACAGCCCCATCGTGTCGGCCCTGGTGCGCTCGGGCCGGATGGAGGCCGTCGCCGCCCCGCAGTCCAAGGTGTTCGAGGCCGCCGTCCTCTTCGCCCGCACCGAGGGCAAGCTCGCCGCCCCGGAGACCGCCCATGCCATCCGGGCCACCGTCGACGAAGCGCTGGCGGCCAAGGAGACGGGCGAGGAGCGGGTGATCCTGTTCAACTACTCGGGTCACGGCTTCCTCGACCTGGCGGCCTACGACGACCACAACCAGGGCCGCTTGGTCGACGAGTGACTTTCTGACGCGGCGTCAGGGAGCCGTAGGCTCCCCGGTCATGGCCGAGTACGAGACCCTGCTGGTGACCAAGGACGACGGCGTCGCGTGGGTGTCGCTGAACCGGCCGGAGGTGCGCAACGCCTTCAACAAGCGGATGCAGGCCGAGCTGCACGACGTGTGGCACGGCTTCCGCTACGACGACGACGTGCGCTGCGTCGTGCTGACCGGCGAGGGCGACGCGTTCTGCACCGGGATCGACCGGGCCGAGGCGCTGTCGGAGGAGAACGCCGCCACCATGGCCGAAGGCCGGCTGCCGGACTACCCCACGGCGTGGATGTACGACGACCCCGGCCGCGACATCGGCCCCAAGACCTGCGACCTGTGGAAGCCGGTCATCGCCGCGGTGCACGGCATGGCGGCCGCCGGCGCGTTCTACATGCTGGCCGAGGTGGAGTTCATCATCGCCGCCGACGACGCGGTGTTCCTCGACCCCCACGTCACCTGGGGGATGACCGCCGCGTTCGAGCCCATGCAGATGCTGTCCAAGATGCCGTTCCACGAGATCATGCGGCTCTCGCTGCTGGGCGCCCACGAGCGGATGTCGGCCGAGCGGGCCCGGGAGATCGGCCTGGTCAGCGAGGTCTGCCCTCGGGACGAGCTGCGCGAGCGTGCCGGCTGGGCGGCCCGGGTCATCGCCGACTCACCGCCGCTGGCCATCCAGGGCACGATGCGGGCGCTGTGGACCGCCCTGCACGTCGGCCGGCCCCAGGCCATCGAGCTGGCCAACCTGTTCACCCGGATCGGGTCCGACCCCGACGCGTTCAAGGCCGGGCAGGACCGGTTCGCGTCGGGCGAGCGCCCGCAGTGGCGCCTGCGCTGAGCGCCTCCCGCACTGTGAGCAGCGACCCGGTGTGGAGGATCGCCCGGGTGTAGACCCGCCCGCCCACGACCACCAGCGCGGCGATGGCCGCGAGCGTCAGCGCCGCCGCCACGATCGGGTCCCACCACACCGCGGCGCCCATGGCGATGCGGGTGGGCATGGCGAGCGGTGCGGTGAGGGGGAACCAGGACACCAGCCGCGCCCAGGTCTCCTCCACGCTGCCGATGGCCGC
>DATBGF010000541.1:0-6146 GCA_036558145.1 Acidimicrobiales bacterium | reverse complement strand
CCGGGACGGCGAGATCACCACGCCGTTCGTCACCTATCCCGACTTCGTGGATGGAGAGTGCACCAGCCAGGAGGGCTATACCTGGTTGTCCTTGACCGTGAACGGCGATCCCGCGGATCCCCGCACCGACGACATCCGGGGCGATCTCCCCGGTGGGTGGGGCATGCACCTGATCGACGTCAACGTCGCCATGGGCGACATCGAGAAGCTGGTCGCCAGCCAGGCGGAGGCCTACCTGGGATGAAGACACGACACGCGGCCGCAGCCGTCCTCGCCCTGGCGCTGGTCGCCGCCGCCTGCTCCGGCGACGACGACGACACAGCCAGCGGCGGCAACGCCACTACCACGACGACCGAGGCAGCGGACGAGGCGGCGGCGCTGCCCGCGGGGTACGAGGGCTACACCAGCGAGCTGTACTCGGACGACGCCAACTGGCTGTGCAAGCCGGGGATCGCGGACGACGTGTGCTCGCGC
The DNA here is from genome assembly GCA_036558145.1 of Acidimicrobiales bacterium. Lineage (GTDB taxonomy): Bacteria > Actinomycetota > Acidimicrobiia > Acidimicrobiales > VFJN01 > ZC4RG19. The sequence continues at coordinate 5,672 of DATBGF010000541.1, read as the reverse complement.
GACCTCGACGCCACGTCGGTGTCGGCGGACGGCTCCATGGAGGCCCAGCCCCACGAGGTGGCCGACGACCCCGGCATCGACTGCTTCTACGTCTACCCCACGATCAGCACCGACCCCGGTCCCAACAGCGACCTCGTGCCGGCCGAGGCGGAGGAGATCAACACCGTCTACAACCAGGCGGCCCGGTTGACCTCGTCGTGCCGCATCTTCGCCCCCATCTACCGCCAGCTCACGCTGAGCATGATCGGGGGCGGCGGACCGGCCCCGGCGCCGGGCACCGATCCCCGGGCCATCGCCTACGGCGACGTGCTCGACGCGTTCAAGGACTACATCGCCAACGAGAGCGACGGCCGCGGCTTCGTGCTCATCGGCCACTCCCAGGGCGCGGGCCTGCTGGAACACCTGCTGGAGGACGAGATCGACGACGAGCCGCTGCTGCGGGACCGGCTGGTGGGCGCCTACATCCTGGGCTCGGCCGTGCACGTGCCCCCGGGCGAGGTGGTCGGCGGCGATCTCGCCAACGTCCCGCTGTGCGAGGCCGAGGACCAGACCGGCTGCGTCGTGTCGTACTCGACGTTCCGGGCATCCGCCCCGCCCGACGCCAGCTCGTTCTTCGGCCGCACCGACGACGACGGCAACCCGGCGGCGTGCGTGAACCCGGCCGCGCCGGCGGGCGGCTCCGCCCCGTTGCACCCGTACATCCTGGTGGACGGGCGCGGCGGCGGGGGCCTGCTGGGCGGCACGCTCCAGCCCTTCGCCGACCCGGCCCGCAGTGCCGAGATCGACACGCCGTGGGCCACGTACCCCGACCTGCTGGACGGCGAGTGCGTGAGCGAAGGCCCGTTCACCTACCTGGCGCTGACCGTCAACGGCGACCCGTCCGATCCCCGGGTCGACGACATCCGGGGCGACATCCCCGGCGGCTGGGGCCTGCACGTCATGGACGCCAACATCGCCATGGGCGACATCGAGTCCATGGTGGCGGCCCAGGCCAAGGCCTACGTGGACCAGTAGCCCGGCCGGGGCCGGGGCCGGGGCCGGGTCACGAAGTCGACGATCTCGGCGAGCGGCGGGTCGTACCCGTCGTTGGTCTCGACCGCGAGCACGGGGAAGTCGAACACGGTCGTCATCCGGGCGCTGACCGCGGCCATGTGGGCCGCGGCCTGCGCCACGTGCTCGTCGATGGCCCGGTAGCCGAGGGCGTCGAGCACCGCCGGGCGCTGGAGGAGGCCATCGGCCCGCTCGCGCGCGGCTTGCCGGGCGGGGGCGTCGTCACACCAGGTCCGCACCGCGACGCAGCGGGCGGCGCTCGTGAGCCGGGCCAGGTCCTCGGGCCGGTCGTCGCGGACGACGTACTCCGCGACACAGCTGACCCCGAGCCCGGTCATGGTCTCGACGAGGCCGAGGAACGTCTCGGTGGCCTCGTCCCGGGGCGGGGGCGGCCCCGGCCGCTCGCCCCAGGCGCCGCTCGTGAAGTACAGGCCCGTGCGGACGTCGTCCCGGGCCAGGAACGGGATCCGGAGCGCTCGCGCCAGCCGGGTCCCGAGGGTCGTCTTCCCGCTGCCCGGCTCCCCGACCATCAGGACGACGGTGGCCGCCATCAGCCGGTCTGGGCGTCGATCACGACCTCGCGGGTGGGGACGCGCCAGCCCACGTACCAGGTGCCGATGGCGCCGGCCAGGAGGATGGCCACGCCGATGGGCACGCCCACGATCCAGGCGCTGAAGCTGCACGCCACCACCATCATCGTGATGGCGATGACCTTGGCCCGGCGGGGCATGCCCAGGCCGGCGCGGTAGTCCCGCACCATGGGGCCGACGGTGGGCAGGTCGAGGACCCAGCGCTCGAAGCGGGGGCTGGACTTGGCGAAGCAGGCCGCGGCCAGCACGAAGAAGCCGGTCGTCGGCAGGCCGGGCACGACGATCCCGACGGTGCCGACCGCCACGGCCAGGAACCCGACGGTGAGGAACGCCGCGCGGCGGAGCAAGCCCTACCCGAGCACGCTGGCGATGTCTTTGGCCATCAGCACCAGCAGCAGGGCGATGATCGTCAGCGCCAGCGCGGTGTAGGCCCAGCGCCACTTGTGGTCGGCCGCGAAGAAGCGGCGGATCGTCAGCACGTTGCAGACGATGGCGGCGACGCCGATGGGGATGCCCAGCCACGGCCCCACCCCCGCCGCGATCCCCAGGAAGGGCACCACGAACGGCAGCAGGACATAGGTGATGATGCAGCGCGTCGCCGACACGAGGATCGACGTCGAGAAGGCCCGCTGGGCCGCGTCCTCGGTGGCCGGAGGCCCCTCGGGGATGCGGAGCAGACGCCGCATGGCGACGTCGGCCGCGGGTCGCGGAGCGACAGCCACGTTTTGCACGAGCGAAAGGCTACGCGGTCCCGCGCCGATCTGCCCAAGTGGGACCTTTGCCCTGGCCACAGGGACTTTTGGCCCAACTTGGCATAGGCCCGAGACAGCCGGCCCACCCCCGGACTACGGTCTCGGTCACGGCAGCAGGAAGTGTCGGCTCCTTCGAGAGAGGGCATGGATGAGCAACCGTCACCGCACCAGTGAAGTGGTCATGCCGCATCCTGAGGAGCGCCGGGTCCAAGCTCGTTCCGAACGTCACCGGGTGAACACCGCCCTGGCCGATGTCACCGGCCAGATCCAGGGCGGCCTCGAGCCCGATGACGTCGTCGAGCCGGGCGTGGCGTTCCGCTCCGAGCGGCACCACGACCCCGAGCGGAGTCGCCCGTCGACCCGCCGGCGTCGCCACTGGAAGCTGAAGATGTGGAAGCGGCGCACGGCAGCCCGCCGAGCCAAGGCTGCAATGGAGAGATACGCCGGCTGAGCCGGCCGCAACTCAATCGGATCAATCGGATCGATCGGACGTCTGAGGGAGGGCGACGTCGTTGATGTCGTCCAGATCCGTGGCGCCCGGGTCGCGGTAGCACGAGTCGGTGACGGCCGTGCCGTCGCCGCTGAGGTACTGGATCGACAGCGCCTCGTAGGTGCGGTCGGGGTGCTCGGGATCGCGCATGTCCAGGTAGCTGTTCAGGCGGTCGTCCAGCTCGTGCTGCGTGTCCTCGTCACTGGCCCCGACGGTCGGGGCGACCACGTCGATGTCGGTCGCGGGCACGCCCAGCTGGCCGGCGAGCTGGCCCTGCACGTAGGACGTGAACTCCCGTGTGCGGAACTGATCGAGCTGCTCGGTGGGGCACGGTGAGGCGGCCGCCGCGGTCTCCGCCGCGCCCGACACGAAGCTCACGAAGTGGCCGTGGAAGTCGTTCGGCGTGTCGTCCTGCTTGAACGCCGCGTCGTTGTCGGCGGTGTGGGTGAGCGTGGTGCCGCACACGAACAGCTCGCCCATGTCGAAGGTCACGGCCGTCCGGTCGCCGTCCCTCTCGGTGGAGATGACGCCGCTGGCGCAGTAGTCGACGGCCACGTGCAGCTTGGCGGGCACGTCCCGATTCGACGGGTCGGCCACGCTGGAGGTGCCGTTGGTGGACTGGAAGTCGCCGTTGACGAGCCAGCCGTGGCGGTCCCAGTTCTGCTTGGCCTTGACCGACACGACGGCCTCGCCGTCGCCCACGTCGATGAGGAAGCGCTCCGAGGCGGAGCGGGCCTTCTGGCCTTCGTAGATGACGTCGCCCCGAGGGGCGGGATCGCTGCGCCCGCCGTCGAGCCAGCCCGGCAGGTCGAACAGGTTGGCCACGCGGCCGATCGCCACCACGACCACCACCAGGCCCACGGCCGCCAGGATGGCCAGGACACGGCCGCCACCGCGCGGCGGCCAGCGCCGGCCACTCGGATCGTCGGCTCGCAGCATCCCAGGCTCCTTCCCGTCCGTCGTGGCAGGACTACCCCGCGGGCGGTAGGACGATGCACGCCGTAAGGTCCCGCCATGAACATCGGGCTGCCGTGGTCGGCGCCCTTGGCTGGGCGGCTGGACGAGCACGTGATCGAGAGTGAGGCGCTGCGGGGCAACCCCCTGGGCGACCCTCACCAGCGACCGCTGTGGGTGTACACGCCACCCGGGTACGAGGGTGGGACGGACCGCTACCCCACGGTGTACGTGCTCACGGGCTTCACCGGGCACGTGGCGATGTGGCGCAACCGCACGCCGTTCCGCCAGCCGTTCATCGAGACGGCCGACGCCACGCTGGCCTCGGGCAAGTGCCCGCCGGTGATCGTGGTCTACGTCGACGCCTGGACCGCGCTGGGCGGCAGCCAGTTCGTCGACTCCCCCGGCATCGGCCGCTACCACACCTACCTGTGCGAGGACGTGGTCGGCTGGGTCGACCGCCACTACCGCACGCACGACGACCGGGAGCGGCGGGCGGTCATGGGCAAGTCGAGCGGCGGCTACGGCGCCATGGTCACGGCCCTGTGGCGGCCCGACCTGTTCGGCGCGCTCGCCACCCACGCGGGCGACGCCCTCTGGGAGGTGTGCCACCTGCCCGTCTTCCCGTCGCTGGTGCGCGCGCTGCGGGACGACTACGGCGGCTCCTACGACCGCTTCTGGGCCGACATCCGCTCCCGGGTGCCGCTGTCGAAGGACACCGACGGCGACCTGGTCGAGATCTGGGCCTACGCCGCCGCCTACTCCGCCGACGCGGACGGCACGGTGCGCCTCCCGTTCGACACCGCCACCGCCGCGCCGGTCCCCGAGGTGTGGGAGCGCTGGCTGGCCTTCGACCCCGTGCGCATCGCCGCCGCCCGGCCCGAGGCGGCCCGCAGCCTGCGGGCGGTCTGGATCGACGCCGGCACCCGCGACGAGTGGTACCTCGAGCTGGGCGCCACTGCCTTCCGCGACGCCCTGCTGGACGCGGGGCTGCCGGGCGAGCGCATGCGCTTCGAGCTCTTCCCCGCCGCCCACGGGGGCATCGACTACCGCTACCCCCTGGCGCTGGCCTGGCTGGCCGAGCGCCTCGCCGCCTGACGGCGCCCGAAGCGCCGCCGGGGCGCGACGCCGGCGCGCAGGAACCGGCGCACCGCGTCCTCGTGCCCGGCCCCGAGCTTGGCGCCGTTGCGGTCGACGACGTCGAAGCGGTCGATCACGAGGCCTCCCTCCGAATGGAGGTCCGCAGCCAGCACGTCGACCCCGGCGGCGTCGAACGCCGCGGCGACGTCGTGGAGCAGGCCGGGCCGGTCGGGCGCCCGCACCTCGCACACGCTGTGCCAGGGCGATGCCTCGTGGTCGAAGCCGACCTCGGCGTCGGGCAGGGCCTCCGAGACCGGCGCCTCGCCCAACCCTTCCCTGACCGCGGCGCCCAGGATGCTCGCGTCGGGCGGTGTGGCCGACCGGATCGTGAAGGTCTCGATGGCCGCGCCGTCGTCCCAGGTCGCCACCACGGCGTCGCCCACGTCCAGCCCCGACCGGGCCAGCGCCCCGGTCACGGTCGCCAGCAGGGCGGGCCGGTCGCGGGCGGCCACGTCGATCCACCAGCGCCCGGCGCCCGCGGGCCCGGTGCGCACGCGGACCTCCGTGCGGTCCGGTGTGGGGTGGACCAGCCGGCTGTGCCGGGCGATGACGTCGGAGGGCTGGCGCAGGACGTAGGAGAGCGGCGCCCGGCCGACCCGCTCGATCAGCGCGGGGGCGTCCGCGACCAGGGCGACCGCTTCCAGCCGCCGCAGGTCGGCCAGGCCGCGGGCGTCGGGCCCGGTCAGCTCGGGCTGG
>DATBGF010000540.1:0-3719 GCA_036558145.1 Acidimicrobiales bacterium | reverse complement strand
CGTCCCCCGCAGCAGCCGCAGGACCGCGCCGTGCAGTCCGAGCCCGGCCCGCAGCACCGGCACCACCAGCGGAGGCCGCGGGATGACCACGCCCTCGCCGACGCCCATCGGCGTGGTGATGGCCACGGTCTCGGTCGGCAGCGTCCGGCACGCCTCGTACACGAGCATGCCGGCGAGCTCGTCCATGGCCAGCCGGAAATCGGCCCGGTCGGTGTTCTCGTCCCGCAGCCGGGTCAGCAGGCGGGCGGCGAGGGGATGGTCGACGACGGTCAGCTCCATACGGCCCGCAGTCTCGCGCTCAGCCCCTTCCGGGGTGGGACAAGGGGGACCCGCCGCTACGGTGCGACCGCCCGTCCCCCAGACAGGGAGCATCCATGACAGCGTCACCGTCCCCCGCAGCGGCCGCAGGCACGATCACCATCGGCGGCGAGCACGAGGTCAGCCGGCTCGGCTTCGGGGCCATGCGCATCACCGGCTCCGGCATCTGGGGCCCGCCCGCCGACCACGACGAGTCGCTGCGGGTGCTGCGCCGGGCCGTCGAGCTGGGCGTCGACTTCATCGACACCGCCGACTCCTACGGGCCCGAGGTCAGCGAGGAGCTCATCGCCGAGGCGCTCGCGCCCTACCCCGAAGGTCTCGTCATCGCCACCAAGGGCGGGCTGGTGCGCCCGGGCCCCGGGCGCTGGGACCCCGACGGGCGCCCCGAGCACCTGCGCGAGGCGCTGGAAGGCAGCCTGCGCCGGCTGCGGACGGACCAGGTGACGCTGTACCAGTTCCACCGGCCCGACCCGGCGGTGCCACTGGAGGAGTCGGTGGGCGAGCTGGCCCGGCTGCGGGAGGAGGGCAAGATCCGCCACCTCGGCCTGTCCAACGTCACCGTGGACCAGCTGGACCGGGCCCGGGCCATCGTGCCGATCGTGTCGGTGCAGAACCGCTACAACCCGAGCGACCGCGCCTCGGACGCGGTGGTGGACGCGGCCGAGCGCGACGGGTTCGCGTTCCTCCCGTGGGCGCCCGTGGGCGGGCACCGGCCGGGCCAGGGCCGGGCGCTGGCCGGGGTGGCCGAGCGCCACGGGGCGACGCCCGTGCAGGTCGCGCTGGCGTGGCAGCTGGCCCGCTCCCCGCAGATCCTGCCGATCCCGGGCACGTCGTCGGTGGCGCACCTCGAGGAGAACGTGGCGGCCGCCGCGCTGGTCCTCGACGACGACGACATGGCTCGCCTGGCTGCGTGACCTTCACCCGCGGGGGGTGACGACGGCGCCTCCGCCCACGGCGACGGTGATGCCGTCCACCGACGGGTCGAGGCAGTTGTCGATGAGCTTCCAGTACGAGGTGCGGGTTCGGGGTCGCTTGAGCCGGACTCTGGCCAGCGAGTTCGAGGAGCTGGCCCTGGCGGCGCGGGTGGCCCCGGTCGAGACGGTGCTCAGCGGTCCGGTCGAGGACCAGGCGGCGCTGCACGGCCTGCTGCGCCGCATCGAGTCGTTGGGCCTGGAGCTGCTGGAGGTGCGCCGGCTGCCCGCCGACGAGCCGGGGTGACCGTCAGGTCCCGACGGGATCGCGGGGGAGGGCGGCCACGGCCGCCGGGTTCACGTGGTCGCGCACCTTGCGCAGCAGCTCGGCCAGCTGGATCTGCTCGGTCCGGTCGAGCGTGGCCGTGAGGTGCTCCTCGACGTGGTCGAGATGGGGCCCCACCGCGGCCTGGATGCGCTCCAGGCCCCGCGGGGTGAGCGCGGCGTAGGCGCCCCGGCGGTCCGACGCGCACGGGGCCCGCTCGACGAGGCCGGCCCGCTCGAGCCGGTCGACGGCCCGGGTGAGCCCGCTGGGCGTGAGGCTGGTCTGGGCCGCGAGGTCGCTCATGCGCAGATGGCGACCGGGGGACCGGGCCAGGCGCAGCAACAGCTCGAAGGACTGCAGCGGCAGGTCGAGCTGGCGGTCCAGCTCCCGGTCGAGCTGGGCGCGCAGTGCCGTCGCGCTCTCGAAGAGGAGCCCGACCAGCGTGAGCCGGTCGTCGCACAACGGGTCCATCACCACGAAATCCTACGGCCGATAGTTGCAGAGTCAATGACAAGTTCGCGCCCGACCGCTCGGCCCGAGGTCAGTAGTGCCACGGGTAGCCGCTCCAGTCCGGCGTGCGCCGCTCCAGGAACGCGTCGCGGCCCTCCTCGGCCTCGTCGGTGCCGTAGGCCAGGCGGGTGGCCTCGCCCGCGAACACCTGCTGGCCCACCAACCCGTCGTCGATCAGGTTGAGGGCGAACTTCACCATCCGCTGGGCGGTGGGGCTCTTGCCCATGATCCGGCGGGCCCAGTCCAGCCCGACCCGCTCCAGGTCGTCGTGGTCCACGACCGCGTTGACCATGCCCATGCGGTGGGCGTCCTCGGCGCTGTAGGTGCCGCCCAGGAAGAAGATCTCGCGGGCGAACTTCTGGCCGACCTGGCGGGCCAGGTAGGCGGACCCGAAGCCGCCGTCGAAGCTGGCCACGTCGGTGTCGGTCTGGCGGAACTGCGCGTGCTCGCGGCTGGCCAGCGTGAGGTCGCACACGACGTGCAGGCTGTGGCCGCCGCCCGCGGCCCAGCCCGGCACCAGGCAGATCACCACCTTGGGCATGAAGCGGATCAGCCGCTGGACCTCCAGGATGTGCAGCCGCCCGGTGCGGCCGGGATCGACCGTGTCGGCCGTCTCGCCCTCGGCGTACTGGTAGCCGTCGCGGCCCCGGATCCGCTGGTCCCCGCCGGAGCAGAAGGCCCAGCCGCCGTCCTTGGGGGAGGGGCCGTTGCCGGTGAGCAGCACGCAGCCCACGTCCGCGCTCTGGCGGGCGTGGTCGAGCACCCGGTACAGCTCGTCGACCGTGTGGGGCCGGAACGCGTTGCGCACCTCGGGCCGGTCGAAGGCCACCCGCACCACGCCGGCGTCGACCGCCCGGTGATAGGTGATGTCGGTCAGCTCGAAGCCGGCGACAGGGCGCCAGGCAGCGGCATCGAACAGGGCTGAGACCATCGGAGACCTCCGGACGGGCGACCCCGCCGTTCTAGCTGACCGCTCCGCCGGTGAGGTCGACGCGCTGGCCCAGGAGGTCGAGGACGTGGGCGGCCAGCTTCTCGCCTCCCTCGGGGGTGAGGTGGATCCCGTCGCCGCGGCGCCCGTCGTCGATGTACGCCCCGTTGGCGTCGCCGACGACCGAGGCCGGATCGACCAGCACGATCCACGGCCGGCCGGCGGCCTCGGCTGTGATCGCCTGGTTGACGGCGTCCATGCGGCCGTCGAAGCCGGGATCGCGCATGGGCGGCTGCATCACCCACAGGACCAGGCGGTGGTCACCGCGCAGCTGGTCCATGACCGCGCCGACGCGGCGCCGGTACTCGACGCTCCAGCGGGGGTCGGACACCTCGGGGACCGGCGTGCCGTCGGGCAGCACGATGCCCTGGGCGTCGTTGACCCCGAACACGGCCACGACGACCTCGGGGTCGGTCGCCTCCAGGTCGGAGGCCAGGGCCTTCGGCCAGTTGTAGTAGTCGGGCCGGGTCAGCCCGGAGGCCATCTCGTAGTGCAGCTCCGGCGCCACGACGCCGGTCGCCTGGGCGTCGGTCGACAGGGCCCGGCCGAACGCCTCGGACATCGAGTCGCCGCCCACCCACAGCCGCAGCGGGCGCGCGGCGGTCGGGGTGCGAAGCTGCGCGGGGCCGGCGGTCGTGGGTGGGCTCACCTCGTCGGGCAGGTCGCC
>DATBGF010000539.1:0-8773 GCA_036558145.1 Acidimicrobiales bacterium | reverse complement strand
CGACGCCGCCAACGGCGTGGGCCGGCTGGACGTCCAGTTCGAGGAGGGCTTCGGCGACACGGTGCCCGACGGCGCCTTCTCGATCTCGGAGGTCGCCACCAGCACGGACGAGTTCTCCACGGAGACGACGTTCGTGGTCACCTCGACCTACGCCCAGGACCTCGACAGCCCCTACGCCTACGTGATCTACCGCGACGCCGCGGGCAAGATCATCGGCGGCACCTACGGCTTCGTCGACATGATCCCCGCCAACGGCCGGGCCAGCGGCACGCTCACCTCGTTCGACCCGGTCGACGGCGTCGCCACGTCCGAGGTCTACGTCGACGCCGGCTTCTTCACTTAGCCCGCTTCGCCGCCCTCGAGCGCGTCGAGGGCGGCGAGTCGCTCGCGCAACCGGTCGGCCTCGCTCTCGGCGGCGCGCAGCCGCCGCACCAGGGTGGCGCGGGTCTGCTGGGCCTGCAGGCCCTGCGCCGCCGTCCGGGTGACGAGCCACCCGACGGGCTCGTAGGCGACGATCTGCCGGGCCTCGTCGCAGGCGTGGCAGATCGCTTCGGTGGCAGGCCTCGGGCACCCGTCGCTCCACCACCGCCGCGTGTGCTCGACCATCTCCACCAGGTGGGCGTCCCCGTCCTGACGCTCGGCCAGATCGGCGTCCAGCCGGGCGTTCTCGCGGGCCAGCCGTTCCGGAGACACCTCCCGGCGGACCGGACCGACCGCCGGCGTCCACTCGCCGTCCTCCACGACGACCTCGGTGACGTGGCCACAGGAGAGCGTCACCTCCCAGCGGGCCGGAGCCCGCCGGTCCCGCTTGGCCCGCCTCACCGCGAGCTCATCCCCCTTGTCGGGTCGCTCGCCGGGTGACGGCTCGTCCTTGCGCGTCCCCCACCGTGTGATCTCGCGGTAGGGCACGCTGAGGCGCTGGCCTTCGTGCCGGCACATCAGCTGGCCCGCCGGGAGCAGGTTGAAATGGACGTCGTCGCGCCACTGGTGCTCGTCGGGTGCCTTGTCGTCCCCGAAGACGAGCAGCTCGTGGATGCAGCCGCAGTCCAGCTGCACCCGCCATCGGAACAGGTCTTCGGGGGCCGGGGCCGCGTACGGAGCCAGGGCGATGGACCGGCGGTCGCTCAGGCCCGCCACGAGATGGACCCGGGTCCTCTCGTACGCAGCCAAGGCGGCGACTCGTGGCTTCGCCTTGCCCGGAAGGCGTCGCTTGACGGCGGGGGTGGGCATGCCTCCTCCTCAGGGACCCGCGGTGGCCTGCCCGGACCAGCGCGGTGCCGCGCGGCGCGTTTTCCCGCCGTCCCGGCGCCTCATACCGAGTTCTGAGGTGGACCTGGGTGGTGGGCGTAACAGGGCTCGAACCTGTGACCTCACGCGTGTGAAGCGTGCGCTCTAGCCAACTGAGCTATACGCCCGGGGACGAAGAACTCTAGCAAGGCCCGTCAGTCCGCTCCGAACGGGGCGGTGCGGTCCAGGGCCAGGGCGTCCTCGAGCAGGGCGATGAGCCGCAGGACCACGACGTCGCCGTGCTGGGGGCCCACCACCTGGAGGCCCACGGGCATGCCGTCCGCGGTGAAGCCGGCACACACCGTGCCCGCCGGCGAGCGGGTCATGTTGAGCCCGTAGGTGTACTGGACCCAGTTGACGTCGGGCTCGCCGTCGATCGTGCCGGGCTCGTCGATCCGGGGGGTCTGGCCCGCGCAGGTCGGGCTGAGCAGCAGCGGCACCCGGTGGAACAGGTCGACCAGGGCGAGGTTGAGCCGGTGGCAGGAGTCGATCGCCTCGGCCATGCGGGCGGCCGTGACCGACGAGCGGGCCCACTCGACCAGCGCCAGCAGGCCGGGGTCGATGCTGCCCCACACGTCGCTGTCCCGGAACGGCTCCAGCTCGCGCAGGCTGTAGACGCCCACCAGGGCCAGCCAGTCGTTGACCGGGTCGCGGTCGAACACCTCGTCGACCACCACGACCTCGGTGCCCATGTCCTCCAGCCGGGCCACCGCCGCCTCGCACACCGCAAGGACCTCGCGGTCGGGGCGGCCGTAGCCCAGCGTCGGGGACCAGGCCACCCGGCGCGGGGCCCGGATGTCGGCCAGCGAGCGCGACCACGAGGCCTCGGGCAGCGGCAGCGACATGAGGTCGGTCGGCTCCGGGCCGACCACCACGTCCAGCGCCAGGGCCAGGTCCCGCACCCGCCGGGTCATCGGGCCCTTGGTCGACAGCAGCGGCCAGCCCGGTGGGCGGGGGCCGCCGGTCGGCACCCGTCCCAATGACGGCTTGAGCCCCGACAGCCCGCACACCGACGAGGGGATGCGGATCGAGCCGCCACCGTCGGAGCCGGTGGCCAGCGGCACCAGGCCCGCGGCCAGGGCCGCCGCCGACCCGCCCGACGAGCCGCCGGCGGAGCGCTCCAGCGCCCACGGGTTGCGGGTCGGCCCGAACAGCTCGTTGACGGTGTCGGGCTTCCAGCCCAGCTCGGGGGTGTTGGTCTTGCCCACCACCACGCAGCCCGCGGCCCGCAGCCGCTCGACCAGGGGCGAGTCGTCCGTGGCCGGCGGGTTGCCGGCGTAGGCCACCGACCCGTGGGTGGTGACGAGGCCGGCCGCGTCCTCCAGGTCCTTGACCGCCAGCGGGACGCCGGCGAGCGGGCCCACGTCCTCGCCCGCGGCGATCCGCTCGTCGATGGCGGCGGCCTCGGCCAGGGCGGCCTCGGGGTCCACCGCCACGAACGCGCCCAGCTCGGGATCGAGGCGCTCGATCCGCTCGAGCGTCGCCTGGGCCACCTCCCGGGCGGACAGCTCCCCGGCGCTCACCTGGTCGGCTACGCGGGAGACGCTCGTGCGCCGGAAGTCCATGCCCCGGCACCGTAGGCGCGCGACAGGCAGCGGGCGCGGGAATGCGGGCGCCGCCGCCCGTGTTGACGGCGGCGGCGCCGGTGCTGTGGTGTGGCGCCGCCATGCCCGGACTCCCACGATCCCCCGCGCCCATGCCTCAGACGCATCTCGAACCCCACGTCCCCGCCGTCCCATGACGGCCGCCGAGCCTCTCCCCTACGAGGACGCCGAGGACGCGCTCGTCGACGCCGACCGGACCTTCACCCCCGGTTCGGCCCGCTCCGCGTTGCGCCACCGGACCTTCCGGCGGGTGTTCTACGGATCGTTCCTGTCCAACGTCGGCACGTGGATGCAGAACGTCGTGCTCGGCGCCCTGGCCTACGACCTCACCGGCTCCGCCACCTTCGTCGGCGTCATCCTGTTCGCCCAGCTGGGGCCCCTGCTGCTGCTGGGCATGGTGGGCGGGGCGCTGGCCGACACGGTCGACCGCAAGCAGCTGCTGATCTGGGTGTCCGCCTCGCAGATGGTGCTGTCGTTCGTGCTGGCCGTCGTCGCCGCGCCGGACGACCCCAACCTCGTGGTCCTGGTGGGCGTGGTGTTCGCCATCGGCATCGGCCAGGCCCTGTTCGCGCCCACCTACTCGGCGCTGCTCCCCCAGCTGGTGGGGCGCGAGGACCTGCCCGGCGCCATCTCGCTGCACTCCGCCAACATGAACGGGTCCCGGGTCATCGGCCCCGTGATCGGGGCCCTGCTCTTCTCGTCCATCGGGGCGCCGGCCGTGTTCGTGGTCAACGGCGTCAGCTTCCTGTTCGTGATCGGCGCGCTCCTGAGCGTCCACCTGCCGCCGCCGCTGGTCACCCCCACCGACGCCCGGGGCCTGCGGCGGATCATGTCCGGGTTCACGATCGCCCGCCGGGACCCGGTCGTGGGCCGGTGCCTGGTCACCATCTTCACGTTCTCCGTGCTGGCGCTGACCCTCGTCGGCCAGTTCCCGGTCGTGGCCGAGCGCAACCTCGGCATCGACGAGACCTCGACCAGCTACGGCCTGCTCTACGCCAGCTTCGGGGTCGGCGCGGTGATCGGCGCGCTGTCGATCGGCACGGTGTTCGCCCGCCGGTCCAAGGAGCGCATCGTGCGGACCACGCTCGTGGCCTACGCGGTGGCGCTCGCCGTGTTCGCGCTGCTGCGCACCCCGGCGCCGTCCTACCCCGCGGTGGTCGTCGTGGGCCTCGCCTACTTCGCCTTCATCACGTCGCTGTCGACCGTGCTCCAGGAACGCCTGGAGGACCACGAGCGGGGCCGGGTCATGGCGCTGTGGATCATGGCGTTCGGCGGCTCGGTCCCCATCGGCAACCTCCTGGCCGGGCCGATCATCGACGCGACCTCGGCCACCACGGTGCTGCTCGGCGGCGCGGTCGTCGCCGTGGCGCTGGCGGCCTACGCCCGGCTCGACCTTCCCCGCCCGCCCACCGTGGTCAGCGCAGTTGCGCGACCAGCCGTTCCAGACCCACCACCCGACTGGCCTTGAGCAACACGGCGTCGCCCTCCCCGAGCGGGCCCAGGGCGGCGACCGCCTCGTCGAGACCCGCCACCGCGGTGCCTCCGTAGGCCGGGGCGTCCACCGCGATGACCTCGATGCCCAGGTCCCGGGCCAGGTCGGCGACGGTCCGGTGCTCGGCTTCGCTCGTGTCCCCCAGCTCGGCCATGAGGCCCAGGACCGCGATCCGGCGGCGGGCGTCGAGCCGGGCCAGGGCCCGCAGGGCGGCCGCCACCGAGGCGGGGTTGGCGTTGTAGGCGTCGTTCAGCACCCGCGCGCCCGACGGGAGGCGGACCAGCTCCATGCGCCAGTGCGACAGCTCGGCCTTGCCCAGCCCGGCGGCGACGGCCTCGACACCCACGTCGCACGCCAGCGCGGCGGATGCCGCCGCCAGGGCGTTGCCCACCATGTGCTCGCCCCGCACGGCCAGCACGACGTCGGCCGCGCCCCACGGGCTGACCAGCCGGAAGCGCGGCCGCAGCTCGTCGTCGAGGCCGGCGCCCTCGGCCCGCACGTCCGCCGCCGCGCCCGACCCGTAGCGGATCACCCGGGCCCGGGTGCGATCGGCCATGGCCGCCACCCGGGGGTCGTCGGCGTTGAGCACGGCCACGCCGGACGGGTCGAGCGCCTCGATCAGCTCGCCCTTGGCCACCGCCACCTCGTCGAGCGAGCCGAACATGGCGGTGTGGGCCGCGGCGACCGCCGTGACGACCCCCACGGTGGGCCGGGCGATCGCGCACAGCCCGGCGATGTGGCCCCGGCCCCGGGCCCCCATCTCGACGACCAGGGCCTCCGTCGCCTCGCCTGCGGCCAGCAGCGTGAGCGGGACGCCCAGCTCGTTGTTGAACGATCCGGCGCTGGCCACGGTGGACCAGCGGGCGCCGAGCGCCGCGGCCAGCAGGTCCTTGACGCTGGTCTTGCCGACCGAGCCGGTCACGCCCACGACCCGGTCGGGCACCCGCCCCCGGGCGAGGCGGCCGAGGGCGGCCAGCGCCGCCACCGTGTCCTCCACCTCGACCGCGGCGACGCCGGCGGGCGGCCCGTCGTCGCCGACCGGCCGGGCGCTGAGGTAGGCGACGGCGCCGGCGGCGAGGGCGGCGGGGACGAAGTCGTGCCCGTCCCGCTCGGCCACCACGGGGACGAACAGCTCGCCCCCGGTGACCAGGCGCGAGTCGATGGCCGCCCCCCGGACCACCAGGTCGGGGCCCAGCAGGCGGCCTCGGGTGGCGTCGGCGATCTCGGTCGTGCGCAGCTCCACGACGGGAGATCATCGCGCTTGGGCTCCACCGGCCCGGGATACGCTCGCCCACCATGGAGCACGCCGGTGCGACCGGAAGCACAGTTCCTCGTCCCGACCGCGTCCGACTCGTCGTGCTGTTCGGGGGGCGGTCGGCCGAGCACGAAGTGTCGTGCACGACGGCGGCCCACGTCCTGGCCGCGGCTGATCCGGACCGCTACGAGGTCGTCCCGGTGGGCATCACCCGGGAGGGCGCCTGGGTCCGGGCCGGCGAGGCGCGGGCCACGCTGCTCGAAGGCGCCCGCGCCCTGCCCGAGGAGCTGGCGCCGCTCACCGCCACCGGCGCCGCGGTCGAGCCGCTCCCGACCATCACCCCGGCCGCGGGCGGTCTGCCGGTGGTCGTGCTGCCGCTGCTGCACGGCCCTCAGGGCGAGGACGGCACGGTCCAGGGGATGCTGGAGCTGGCCGGCGTGCCCTACGTCGGCTCGGGCGTGCTGGCCTCGGCCCTGTGCATGGACAAGGTCAAGGCCAAGGAGGTCCTGGCCGCCGCCGGTCTGGCCCAGGTGCCGTACCTGGCGCTGCGCGACACCGAGCTGGACCGGGCCCACGAGGCCGTGGCGGCCGAGGGCCTGGCGTACCCGCTGTTCGTCAAGCCGGACAACATGGGCTCGTCGGTGGGGGTCACGAAGGCCCACGACCCCTCCGAGCTCGACGCCGCGGTCGCCACGGCCGCGGCCTACGACGAGTGGCTGGTGATCGAGGAGGGCGTCGACGCCCGGGAGATCGAGGTGGCCGTGCTCGGCAACGCCGAGCCCCGCGCCTCGGTGCCGGGCGAGATCGTGTCCAGCCACGAGTTCTACGACTACGACGACAAGTACATCGACGGCACCTGCCAGCTGGTGGTCCCGGCCCCGCTGGGCGACGAGGACACCGAGCGGGTCCGCTCCCTGGCGCTCGACGCCTACCGCGCCCTGCGCTGCGACGGCATGGCCCGGGTCGACTTCTTCTTCGAGGAGGGGCGGCGGGGCTTCCTGGTCAACGAGATCAACACCATCCCCGGCTTCACCCCCGGCTCGATGTACCCCAAGCTCTGGGCCGCCACCGGCCTGTCCTACCCCGACCTGGTCGACGAGCTGGTGCGCCTGGCCATCGAGCGCCACGAGCACCGCTCCCGCTTCTCCACCAAGCGCTGACCTCGCGAGCAGAAGCCACTGCCAGCGGCAGGATTCTCGCTACAGGTGAATTTCCGCCTGCTATCAGTAGCAATTCACGCGCTGTCTGTAGTGGCCGGGGTAACGTCCGGCCGTGCGCCGGTCTCTTCTCCCCCCGGCCGTCGTGGTGGTGCTCGGACTCGCGTGGTCGGTGCCCGCCCCCTCCCCTGCCGGGGCCGCGCCGCAAGTGCCCGTGCAGGCGCCCTACGCCGAGGTCGCCAACCAGCTCGACCTGGGCGTCGTCATCCCGGCGCTGCAGGGGGCGTTCGGTGAGCGCTACGGCGGCTACTGGCTGGAGCGCAAGCGCAACCACGACGTCATGCACGTCGGTGTGGTCGGGGCCGGCGATGCGGACCGGGCCGCGGTCGCGTCGCTGACCGGCGGCAACCCGCGCGTCGTCACCGACAGCGTGGCGCAGAGCTACGACACCCTGCAGGCGGCCAAGGACGAGATCGCCGCCTCGCTCGACCCGGCGGCCGGGAACTTCTCGGTCGAGGTGGACGAGTCCACGAACTCGGTCGTGGTGCACACCGCGGACGACGGCGCCGCCGCCGCGGCCACCGCGCCGGAGGCGGCCCGCCGGGGCGCAGCCCGGGCCCACGCCGGGCACGGGCAGGGACAACCGCCGGGACAGGTCCAGTCGCAGTCGCAGGCACCTCCGGTGGATCCCGCCTCCGCGGTGCGCATCGAGCCGGAGTCCCAGATCGCGATCAGGCCGCTCGGGGTCGGGACCCGGGACGCGTTCCCACCGTTCGAGGCCGGGCTTGGCATCTGGGACGCGTTCGGGTCGTCCTGGGTCCGCTGCACGACCGGCTGGATGTTCTGGAACCAGTGGTACGGGTACTTCGGCAGCACCGCAGGGCACTGCAGCCGCCTCGGTGACGGCGTGGTCATGGGCCCGTACATCGTGGGCGTCATGCGGGCGAACACGTACCAGTCGTGGGCCACGGTGTGGGGCGACGTCAGCTTCTTCTCGCTGACCGACGGGGGCTGGCCGGGCTGGGCCGTGGTCCACCAGGAGCAGACCCACTACGCGGTCAACCAGAAGTACAGCAACGCCGAGCTGGGGCCCGGCCTCAGCCTGTGCTTCGAGGGCATCACCTCGCGCTCGGACAACTGCGGGCCGATCGTGCGGTCCAACCAGACCATCTGCTGCGACGGGGCCGGCCACACCTACATCTACACGTGCATCGCGTACCCGCCCCTGCCGGGTGACAGCGGCGGGCCCGTCTACCGGGTGCGGGGCGACCTCACCGCGGCGGTGGCCGGGATGCTGTCCTCGGCGGTGACGATCAACGGGAGCACGGCCATGTGCTTCTCGACGATCCAGAACATCGAGGCGGCGACGTTCTCCCAGCTGGTCATGGGCTAGGCGGGACCAGCGCGTCCCGCAGCAGGCTGATCAGCTCGTCGCGCCGGCGCACGAGCGAGGCCAGCGTCGGCTCCTCGCCGAACGCCCGCAGCACCTCGACCTCGGTGGCCAGGCCCGTGACCATCGAGTACGCGGCCAGCAGGATGAGCCGCGGGTCGTGGCGGCGGATGCGGCCCGCGTCCATCTCGGTGGCCAGGAAGCCCGCGGCCCGGTCGATCAGCGGGGCGATGGCGCCCAGCAGGCGGGACGACGCCGGCGGGCCCAGGCGGGTGACCTCGCGCAGGAACCCCAGCATCGAGGGGTGCCGGGCGGCCAGACGGAACATGGCCTTGACGATGGCCTCGACCCGGCCGAACCCGGGCTCGGCGCCGGCCACCGCCCGTTCCAGCCGCACGGTCACCTCGGCGGCCACCCGGTCGATGGCCGCGTCCAGCAGCGCCTCCTTGGAGGGGTACCAGTAGAGGATCGTCTGCTTGCGGATCCCGAGCTCGCGGGCCAGGTCGTCGAGCGAGGTCGCGCCGTAGCCCCGGGTGCCGAAGGCGTCGAGCGCCGCCCCCAGCGTGCGCTCGGCCGTACGGCTCGGGA
>DATBGF010000538.1:0-1540 GCA_036558145.1 Acidimicrobiales bacterium | reverse complement strand
GCGCTGGCCGTGCCGGCCGCCGACGAGGCTGTCACCGTCAAAGGCGCGGGTGTGCACTACGTGGCGTGGGGCGAGCCGGGCCGGCGGGGCCTGCTGTTCGTCCACGGCGGCGGCGCCCACGCCCACTGGTGGACGCACGTGGCGGCCCACTTCGCCCGGGACTACCGGGTGCTGGCGGTCGACCTGTCCGGCCACGGGGACAGCGACCACCGCGACGCGTACCCGCTGGCCGGCTGGACCGACGAAGTCGTCGCCGTCATCGAGCACGGCGGGATCGAGGGCCCGGTGGTGGTCGTGGGCCACAGCATGGGGGGCTTCGTCACCATCGCCACCGCCGCCCTGCACCCCGACCGGCTGGAGGGCGCGATCGTGTGCGACTCGCCGGTGACCGCCCCCGATCCCGAGGTCAACGCCGCCCGGGCGGGCAGCGCCTTCGGGGCGCCCCGCACCTATGCGTCAGAGGAAGAGGCGCTGGCCCGGTTCCGCACCGTGCCGCCCCAGGACCACTACCTGCCCTACGTCATCGACCACGTGGCGCGCCGGTCGCTGCGCCCGGTCGAAGGGGGCTTCCGGTGGAAGTTCGACCGCCAGATCTTCGCCCAGTTCGGCGGGGGCATGCGCACCGCCGCCCTGCCCTACCTGTCGCAGGTGCGGTGCCGGCTGGCGCTGCTGCGCTCCGAGCACGGGCTGGTCACCGAGGACATCGGCGCCGACATGTACGAGCAGCTGGGCCGGGTGGCCCCGGTGATCGAGATCGCCGAGGCCGGCCACCACGCCATGCTGGACCAGCCGCTCCTGCTGCTGACCGCGCTGCGGACGCTGGCCGCCGACTGGGACCACTCCGAGCCCCACCGCCGAACCGATACACCGTTATAATAACGGCCCAACCCGCTGCCGTTATTATAACGGTGGCCACTGGGTGGCGTTATTATAACGGCGACCGAGGCCCTCACCAGATCCGGACGCGGTGCTCCTCGTCCAGCCACATCGCGTCGCCCTCGGCGACGTCGAAGGCCGAGTGGAACTCGTCGAGGTTGCGCACCACGTTGGCCCGGAACTCGGGCGGGGAGTGGGGGTCGATGGCCAGCCGGCGGATCTGCTCGGCGTCGCGCACCACCGTGCGCCACACCTGGCCCCAGCCGAGGAACACCCGCTGGCTCCCGGTGAAGCCGTCGAGCTCGGGGGCGTCGCCGCCCTCCAGGCTCAGCAGGTAGGCCTTGTGGGCGATGGTGATGCCGCCCAGGTCCCCGATGTTCTCGCCCACGGTCAGCGCCCCGTTGACGTGGTGGCCCTCCAGCCCCTCGGGCTCGAACGCGTCGTACTGGGAGATGAGCGCCTGGGCCCGCTCGTCGAAGCCGGACCGGTCGGCGTCGGTCCACCAGTCGGCCAGGTTGCCCCGGCCGTCGTAGCGGCTGCCCTGGTCGTCGAAGCCGTGGCCGATCTCGTGGCCGATGACCGCGCCGATCCCGCCGAAGTTGACCGCATCGTCGGCCGCGGGGTCGAAGAACGGCGCGCGCAGGATGGCCGCCGGGAACACGAT
>DATBGF010000537.1:0-16272 GCA_036558145.1 Acidimicrobiales bacterium | reverse complement strand
TGCTCGGCGGGCCTGGACGTGTCGGGGTCGAGCGACTCCGAGTACGAGCCCTACCGGGCCGTGCGGGCGATGGGGGACCAGCTGGTGCGCATCGGCCCGTCCCGCCACGCGCCGGTCGCGGTCCTGACCGGGCCGTACGGGGCCGAGGTGCTGGCCCCGCTGCTGGCCGAGCTGGGGCGGCCCGACGTGCGCCTCGTGACGGTCGAGAACCGCTACTTCGGCGGCAACGTCGGTGTGGCCGGCCTGATGGTGGGGGAGGACCTCGCCCGGGTGCTGGCGGCCGAGCCCGAGGGCCACCGCTACCTGCTGCCCGACGTGTGCCTGACCCGCGGCGTGTTCCTGGACGGCACCGCTCCCGCCGACCTGCCCCGGCCGGTCGAGATCGTGCCCACCGACGGCCACGCCCTGCGGGCCGCGCTCGGATCCGGAGCCTGAGATGCCCCTCCCCGTCGTCGCCATCGTGGGGCGGCCCAACGTCGGCAAGTCCACCCTGCTCAACCGCGTCCTCGGCCGGCGCGCCGCCATCGTCGAGGAGCGCCCGGGCGTCACCCGCGACCGCAAGGACGTGGAGGCCGACTGGCTGGGCCGGCACTTCCGGCTGGTCGACACCGGCGGCTGGCTGGCGAGTGGCAGCGACCTCGACGCCAAGGTCAGCGCCCAGTCCGAGCGGGCCATCGCCGAGGCCGACGTCGTGCTGTTCGTGGTGGACGTCGTGACCGGGTCCACCGAGGACGACGCCCGGGTCGCGGGGCTGCTGCGAGCCTCGGGCAAGCCGGTGCTGCTGGTCGCCAACAAGGTCGACGACACGGGCCGCGAGAACCAGATGTGGGAGCTGATGACCCTCGGCCTGGGCGAGCCCTACCCGGTCAGCGCGCTCCACGGCCGGGGCACCGGCGACCTGCTCGACGCCGTGATCGCCCACTTCCCGGCCCAGGGGGACGGCGAAGCCGACGGGGACGTCCCCGACGACGGCGCCCGCGACGACGACACCGTCGCGGTGGCCATCGTCGGGCGGCCCAACGTGGGCAAGTCCACGCTGTTCAACCGGCTCACGGGCGACGAGCGGGCGGTCGTCCACGACATGCCGGGGACGACCCGTGACACGATCGACACAGTCGTCGAGACCGACCTGGGGCCGCTGCGGCTGGTCGACACCGCCGGCATGCGGCGGCGCTCCAAGATCGACGAGGGCACCGAGTACTACTCGCTGGTCCGGGCCCTGCAGGCCGTGGACGACGCCGACGTGGCCCTCCTCGTCATCGACGCCACCGAGGGCGTCACCGGCCAGGACCAGCGCCTCGCCGAGCGGATCGACGCCGCCGGCAGCCCCATCGTCGTGATGCTGAACAAGTGGGACCTGCTCGACGCCGAGGCCCGGGCGGACCTGCGCTGGCAGGTGTCCGAGAAGCTGCGGTTCGTCGGAGATGCCCCGGTCCTGCCGGTCAGCGCCCTGTCGGGCAAGGGCGTGCACAAGCTGTTCCCGGCCCTGGAGGCCAGCGTGGACGCCTACCGGTGGCGCATCCCGACCGCCAAGGTCAACGCCGTCATCCGGGACGCCCAGATGGCCCAGGCGGCCCCCGGGGGCGCCCGCGTCCTCTACGCCACCCAGGGCGCGGCCCACCCGCCGACCTTCACGCTCTTCGTCAACCGCGACTTGCCCCAGCCCTACATGCGGTACCTCGAGCGCAAGCTGCGGGAGGCGTTCGACCTGGGGGCCACGGCGGTCAAGCTGAGGGTCCGGAGGCGCGGTGAGTGACAGCCTCGTGACAGTCGGTACCTGGGGTCTCGCAGCCCCACTACCATCTGCTCCGACATGACGCCGATCCTGGCCCTCGTTGGGGTCGCCTCGCTCGTCGCCGCCCTGGTGTGGGCCCGTTCCACCCGGCGGCTTCACGTCGTCTGGAAGCGCGTGGAGCACGAGCACGGCCCCGATGCCGACGTGACCGTCCTGGCGCGCTCGGCCTTCCGCAAAGACCTCCACGCCGCCTGCCTCTACGGGGTGCTGGCCCTCGCCGCCGCCACCGTGGCCGCCTCGGGCGAGCGGGCGGTGCCGAGCCTGCTGTTCATCCTCATCCTCGTGCCCGTCTCGCTGTCGGTCGCCTTCGGGCGGGACTTCGCCCGCGAGGCCCGCCTGGCCGAGGACCGCACGAAGCTGGAACGCCGGGCCGAGGAGGTCCTCAACCAGGAGGAGCTGGCCCCGAAGCGCTGGGCGGCCCGCCTGGCGCCGGAGGAGCTTCCCGACTTCGCCGGCTTCGAGCTCGGCCGCGTCTACCAGGCCGGCACGGGCGTGATGGCCGGCGACTTCTACGACGTGTTCCGGGTGGCGCCGTCGCGCATCGCCGCGGTCATCGGCGACGTGACCGGCCGGGGCATCGAGGCCTCCATCACCGCCTTCCAGGCCAAGTACCTGCTGCGGGTGTTCCTGCGCCAGTACCGCGACCCGGCCCAGGCGCTGGAGGAGCTCAACCGCCAGATGGCGGCGCCCGAGCGCACCGAGGAGTTCATCTCCCTGGTGGTCGTCGTGTTCGACACCGACGCCGGCACCCTACGCTTCGCATCCGCCGGGCACCCGGCGGCCTGGCTGCAGCACGACCGTGAGGTCAAGCCGCTGCGCTCGACCGGCCCGCTGCTCATGCTCGACCCCAACGGGCACTACCACTCCCGCGAGATCCCGCTGAACAGCGGCGACCTCCTCCTGCTCTACACCGACGGACTGGCCGAGGTGCGCAACGGCGACCAGATGTTCGGCGAGGAGCGCATCGCCAACTCGCTGCGGCGTGAGCCCAACGTCGAGGCCGGCGTCCTGTGCAAGAACCTGCTGGAGGCGGCGCGGGACTTCGCCTCCGAGACGATGAGCGACGACGTGGCGATCCTCGCCATCCGTCGCTCCTGACGTGACCACACCGGACCACACCCCCGACGAGCTCGCCCGCCGCACCGAACGGGCCCTGGCCGGCAACCTGGCCCGCGTCGGCGAGAAGCTGGCCGCCCAGAACAAGCTGTTCGTGCGCGACCGGCTGGCCCTGCTGCTGGACAAGGGCTCCTTCGTCGAGGACGCGCTGCTGGCCAACAACCAGGCGGAGGACCTGCCGGCCGACGGCGTCGTGACCGGCGTGGGTCGCATCGAGGGCCGCCCGGTGTGCGTGATGGCCAACGACCCGACGGTCAAGGCCGGCTCGTGGGGGGCCCGCACGGTGGAGAAGATCGTGCGGCTCACCGAGTACGCGCTGCGCCACGAGCTGCCGGTGTTCTGGCTGGTCGACTCGGCCGGGGCCCGCATCACCGACCAGGTCGAGCTGTTCCCGGGGCGGCGAGGCGCGGGCCGGATCTTCTACAACCAGGTGCGCCTGTCCGGGCGGGTGCCCCAGATCTGCTGCCTGTTCGGGCCGTCGGCCGCGGGCGGCGCCTACATCCCCAGCTTCTGCGACATCGTGTTCATGGTCGAGGGCAACGCCTCCATGTACCTGGGGTCGCCCCGCATGGCCGAGATGGTGATCGGCGAGGTCACGTCGCTGGAGGAGATGGGCGGCGCCCGCATGCACGCGACCGTGTCGGGCTGCGGCGACAACCTCGTGAGCGACGACGAGGACGCCCTCGACGCGGCCCGGGCCTGGTTCAACTACTTCCCCCAGAACTGGCGGGAGGCGCCGCCCCGCTTCGAGCCCGCGCCGCCGGTCCGGGAGCTGCGCACCGGCATGGTCCCGGAGGAGGAGCAGCGGGCCTACGACATGCACGACGTGATCGAGGCCCTGGTCGACGCCGAGTCGTTCTTCGAGCGCATGCCGCTGTTCGCCCCCGAGGTCATCACCGGGCTGGCGCTGCTCGACGGCCGGCCGACCGGCATCGTGGCCAACAACCCGGCCCAGAAGGGCGGGGTGCTGTTCGTCGACTCGGCGGACAAGGCGGCGCGCTTCATCTGGCTGTGCGACGCCTTCAACATCCCGCTGGTGTTCCTGGCCGACGTGCCCGGGTTCATGGTGGGCACCGAGGTGGAGCGGGCCGGGATCATCCGCCACGGCGCCAAGATGGTCACCGCGGTCAGCGAGGCCACGGTGCCCAAGGTGTCGGTGATCGTGCGCAAGGCCTACGGCGCGGGGCTCTACGCCATGGCGGGCCCGGCCTTCGAGCCCGAGGCCACCCTGGCCCTGCCCACGGCCCGCATCGCGGTGATGGGCCCGGAGGCGGCGGTCAACGCGGTCTACGCCAACCGCATCGCGGCCATGGCCGACGAGGCCGAGCGGTCGGCTTTCGTCGCGGCGGAGCGCGAGGCGTACGAGGCCGACGTCGACCTCTACCGGCTGGCGTCCGAGCTGGTCGTGGACGCGGTCGTCGACTTCGGCGAGCTGCGGGGCGAGCTGATCCGGCGCCTGGAGCTGGCCGAGGGCAAGGACCGCACGTTCTCGGCCCGGCGCCACGGCGTCCCTCCGGTCTGACCTCGGCCCACCCCGGGTGGCCTGAACCCCGCGTCAGGTCGTAGCGTCGCGTCGCCGCTGCGGGACCCCGGCCACGTCTGCGACCAGCACGACGGGGTCCTCGGCCGCGGCCGAGGTGCCCATGCCCTGGTGCGAGACCTGCAGCCGCTTCCTCAACCCCAACACGCTCGAGCCCGACGGCTCCTGCCCCACCTGCGGGCGCGTGGTCGCCGAGCCGGCCCCGGAAGACGCGGCGACGGGCACGGGTGACACGGAGGTCAAGAAGAAGGCGCCCTGGCACTTCAAGATCCTGCTGGCGTTCATCGTCGTCTACCTGGTGTTCCGGTTCATCCAGATAGGCACGTGGATCTTCGACTGGCTGGTGCACTGACCAGCCCCGGCGACGACCTCGCCAACGCTTTGCGCTTACGTGCCCGGACCGGGGGTTGCTACGATGGCATCTCCCCCTCGGGCTGTGGCGCAGTTTGGTAGCGCACTTGACTGGGGGTCAAGGGGTCGCAGGTTCAAGTCCTGTCAGCCCGACGCAGCAGTGACCAGGGTCTTCGGCCCTGGTCACTCGTCGTTGTGGGCATCCTCTCTCGGGCCGGGGGAGCCAGGAGGGGCGACCAGGACCTGGGCGACAACCCCATGGCCTGGCGGGCCGAAGCTCGAAGTAGTCGACCCGCTGCAGCGGGACCAGCGATGATGGGCCGATGCCGGATCATGCTCAGGTCCCGAGCGAGTTTGGCAGCCCACAGTCGTTTGGCTTCGGCCCCCGGCTGATCCAGTCGGGCATGGCCCCGGGCGGGATAGTGCTGCAGATCTACGGCCGCGACTCGGGCAGCCTGGTCAGTGAGACCGGGCTGACCCAGGACATCTGTGCCAGCGCAGCGCGGACCGCCCACGACGTCGGCCAGGCCCACCCACCGGGGACGCTCATCATGGTGGTCTACGACGGCGACACGGGCCTGCGGTGGTCGTGGCAGGACTACATGGCGGTCGGCTTCCCGCGCGGGGAGGCTTTTCTGCTGAGGGCACACGAGGAGCAGCAGGGGCTTGGAGGCGACGAAGGCCCAACGCAGTGATGCCGGCGACGCACGACGCGCGTCAGGGTCGCTCCCGGGACTAAACATCGGCCTCCGGTGTGAGCATGCAGGACACCGAACCCACCCGCTCCGAGGCGCGCCGGCAGGTACACGCGGGGAGCCAGCGGGGGTGCCCATCGCCGGGACCGCCGCCACACAAGCTCGGACGTGCGTGGCCCCCCGACCGCTTGTGAGCAGCACGCCGAGGGCGCTGGCGAACGACGGCGGACGCCCGGCGCTGGCTGGGGGTCAAGGGGTCGCAGGTTCAAGTCCCGTCAGCCCGACGCAGCAGTGACCAGGGTCTTCGGCCCTGGTCACTCGTCGTATGAGCCGCACCCTCGCCGCCAGGGTCCCAAGGGGTCTCATGCCGGCAGCATGCGGGAGCCCGACGCGCCTGGCGTCCGACCACAGAACGCACCTGCGTGTACTCCTGAAGGAGTGCAGGCGCGGACGAGGCCTCAGGGCCCTGGTCGCTCGGCGTACGAGGCGTACCCTCACAGGCGTCCATGACTGTCGATCAGGTCAGCCTGTTCCTGGCGCTGCTCGCCCTGCTGGCCGAGATCGGCTCGGTCGTGCTGGCGGTGACGCTGGTCGCCAGGGCGCTGCGGCCCGAGGCTGCGTGGCCCCGCGAGATCCTGTCCTGGATCAGCCCGCTCGCCCTCGTCCTCGCCGCGGTCGTCGCCGCGGTGGCGCTGCTCGGGAGCCTCTACTTCTCCGAGGTCGCCAACTTCCCGCCGTGCCGGCTGTGCTGGTACCAGCGGATCTGCATGTACCCGCTCGTGCCGATCCTGGCCATCGCCGCGGCCCGGCGGGACCGGCCGGTGCGCTGGTACGCGCTGCCGCTGGTGATCATCGGCGGCGCCATCTCGACCTGGCACATCCTCGTCGAGCGGTTCCCGTCCCTGGAATCCGGGGCGTGCGATCCGGCCAACCCGTGCACGATCATCTGGGTGGAGAAGCTCGGCTACCTGACCATCCCCACGATGGCGCTCTCGGGCTTCGTCGTCATCGGACTGCTCCTCGTGCTCCCCCAGGAGGTGCCATGAGCCGAACCCCCTCCCGCGCCCGCCGCCCGCCGAGCCGCCGCCGGAGCCGCGCTCCGCTGATCCTCGGGATCGCCATCGCCGCCATCGTGGTGGTGGCCCTCGTGATCGCCGTCGCCATCGGCGGGGGCGACGACGACACGGCCACCAGCGGGGACAGCGGCACCGGCTCGGACGCCGCCACGACCGGCACGGTCGTCCCCAGCGGGACGCCGCTGCCCCAGCTCGAGGATCCCGACGACGACCCCGCCGTCGGCATGACCTTCCCGACCCTCACGGGGGTCGACCAGGAGGGCGACCCGATGACGATCGAGCCCGACGGTCGCCCGAAGATGGTGCTGTTCCTGGCCCACTGGTGTCCGCACTGCCAGCGGGAGGTCCCGGTGGTGCAGAAGTGGGTGGACGACGGCAACCTCCCCGAGGGCGTCGACCTCGTGAGCGTGTCGACCGCCATCGATCCCAGCCGGCCCAACTACCCGCCCGATGCCTGGCTGGCCCGCGAGGGCTGGACCGCCCCGGTGCTCGTCGACTCGGACAACGCCGCGGCCGAGGCCGTCGGGCTCTCCGCCTACCCGTTCTTCATCGCCGTCGACGCCGACGGCAAGGTGGCGCAGCGCACGTCGGGCGAGCTGACGACCGAGCAGCTCGACGCGTTCGCAGCCGAGATCTCGGGGCCCTGACAACCTTTCGGGGTGCTGGCCCGTCTTGGGGGACGATGACGAGTGAAGCGACCGTCGTGTCGCTGTCCACCCGGGTGGCACCCGAGCCGTACAGCGCCCTCTACCTGAGGTACCTGGAGCCGTTGCTGCGCTTCGCCTGGTTGCTGTGCGGCGACCGGCACCAGGCCGAGGACGTGGTGGCCGAGGCGTTCGCCCGCGTCTACCCGCAGTGGCGGCGGGGCAAGGTCTACGAGCCGTACGCCTACCTGCGCCGGGCCGTGGTCAACGAGGCGACCAACCGGGGCCGGCGCCGGGTGCTGGAGTCGCGCGAGGAGCGGCGGCGGACCGGCAGCGGCCGCGGCGCCGGCCGCCTGGAGGAGATCGTGGCCGAGCGCGACGCGGTGGTGGCGGCGCTGCGGCGCCTGCCGGTCCGCCAGCGGGCGGTCATCGTGCTGCGTTACTACGACGACCTCACCGAGACCGACGTCGCCGACCTGCTGGGCATGTCGGTGGGGACCGTGAAGTCGCACAGCGCGCGGGGCCTGGAGCGCCTGCGCACCGAGCTGACCGAGTTGGAGGAGCGGTGATGGACGTCGCGTTCGAGGATCGGTTGCGCAGCGAGCTGCGGACCTCGGCCCAAGCGGTGACCGTGGGCGGCGACCTGCCCGGCCGGGTCGACCGCCGCATCCGCCGGCGCCGGCGCCACACCCTGAGCGTGCGGGTCGCCGCAGGCATCATCGTCGTCGCCGCCCTGGCGGCGGGGCTGACCGTCGGGCGCGGCGGTGGCGACGATGCGACGGAGCTACTGGCCCCGCCGGTCGGCTCGCCGGCCGACGGGACGTGGGAGTCGCTCCCCGAGGCCCCGATAGCGGCCCGCTTCCAGCAGGCCGCGGTGTGGACCGGCGACGAGATGATCGTCTTCGGCGGCTACGACGGAGAGTCGGTCGGCGGCGCCGCGGCCTACTCCCCGGCGACCGGGTCGTGGCGCCGGCTGGCCGAACCACCGGGCGACGTGCGCGGCGCCCCGGTGGCGGTGTGGACCGGCCGCGAGGTCGTGGCCTTCGGCGGCTCGGGCGACGACAGCCGGACCCACGGCGCGGTGTACGACCCGCAGGCGGACGAGTGGCGGTCGGTGGCGTCGTCGTCCCTCGGGAGCGTGAGCTCCTCGGTCAGCCATGTGGCCTGGACGGGCGAGCAGGTCCTGGTGGTCGGAGCGTTCGGCGAGGACTGGCCCGGCGGCGATGGCACGCGGTCGGCCGCACTCTACGATCCGGCCACCGACCGCTGGACGGAGCTGCCGGACGCACCGGAGGCGCTGCCCGAGGGCAAGGCGGTCTGGACCGGCACCGAACTGGTGGTCGTCGGCCACGACGAGGGCACCGGCAGCCGCGCCCCGCAGCGGCTGTACGCCCTCGCCATCGACCCGGCGGCACGGACGTGGCGGACCCTGCCGGACGTGCCGCTGGCGCCCCGGGGCCAGCCGCTGGTCGCGTGGACCGGCCGGGAGATCGTGGTCGGCGGCGGGTACGACTTCGCCCGGGGCGGCATCGTCGGCGACCATGCGGACGCCGCCGCCCTCGACCCGGCCACCGGTTTCTGGCGGCGCCTGCCCGACGCCCCCGTGGCGTTCGAGGGGATCGACCGCTACGACGAGGTCACGCTGGACGGCCAGGTGGTCGCGTTCCTCACCGCCGACCCCGAGGGCCGCGTCCTCGTGCTCGACCCCGACACGGGGGAGTGGCGCCTGGCCACCGCCCCCGACCGCCCCGAGCTCCACGCCCCCGACGAGCTCCCCGGCCGCCGGGACGTCCCCGTCGTCTCCACCGGCTCGTCCGCCCTGATCTGGGGCGGCGGCATCGCCACCACGGAGGACAACGGCGGCGCCTGGGGCTGCTGCCGAGCGGTCGGCGAGGGCGCGATGTTCACCCCACCGCTCCGCCACAGCTGACCGCTCAGCCGGCGTCGTCGACGGCGGCCATGGCTTCTTCGGGGGAGTCGAAGTGGCCGACGTCGATGCCGGTGGGGGAGCCGTCGCGGCGCCAGCCGTGCCAGTAGCGGTGGGTGCCACCACCCGTGACCACCAGGCCGACGTGGCCGACCTGCTGGCCGTCGTCGTCGGTGCCGAGCCACCGGTTCGCCATTCCCGAGCGCCATGTTAGTCCCATGGCACGAACGTATGTTCGTGACCGGGAAAAGTCCAGGTCATGGGCGTAGCGACGCCGGCCCGCAGCGAGCGGGGCAGCGGCGGCGTGGGGAGTGCTACGGCTTGCGGGCCAGGCCGCCGTAGGACGGCGGCTTCTGGACGCCGGGGGGGTAGACGTCCGGCGGCGGGACGTCGGGGCGCCACTCGTCGATGGGGACGAGGCCGGGCTCGACCATCTCCAGGCCGTGGAAGTACTCGGCGATGTCGGCGCGGCTGCGCATGAAGAACCGGTACGTCGTGTTGGGGTTCTCGTCGGCCGAGCGGACCAGGCCCTGGACGCCCGCCTGGATCTCGGTGCTCATGTGCGACAGCAGCAGGTAGCTGCCCGACGGCACCCGCTCCATGAGCTTGTCCACGACCTGGCCGGGATGGTCCTCGTCGCCCACGAAGTGCAGCATCGACATGAGGATCACGGCCACGGGCTCGTCGAAGTCCAGCGTCCGCTCCGCCTTCTCCAGGATGACGTCGGGCTCGCGGAGGTCGGCCTGGACGAAGTCGGTCGCGCCCTCGGACGTGCCGCTCAGCAGTGCGTGCGCGTGGGCCAGCACGATGGGGTCGTAGTCGACGTAGACGATGCGCGACGCGGGGTCGGTCGCCTGGGCCACGCCGTGGACGTTGTTCTCGTTGGGGATGCCCGTGCCGATGTCGAGGAACTGGCGCACCCCCAGCTCGCCGGCCAGGAGGCGCACCGAGCGGCCCAGGAACGCCCGGATGGCCTGCACGGCGTAACGGGCGTTCTCCATGCCCCCGGAGGCCTCGGCCTGGGCGGTGGCAGCGGCCCGGTCGACGTCGAAGTTGGTGGTCCCGCCCAGCAGGTAGTCGTACATCCGGGCCGCGTGAGCGACGCTCGTGTTGATCTCGATCGGTTCCCTCATCGGATCATCGGGCGCAGTTGCCACGACGCAGACTCTCCTCGGCTCGGCATCACCGGTCCCCACGGCCCGGTTCCGTTACAGACAGTAACCGCCGCGAACCTCGGTTCCGACACGCCAGACCGGGGTTTCCGAAGCCCCAGGACCGCGTAGCCTGACCGCGGCGCGCTCGCTTCCGACTGTGGTCGCGAGCCGCCCCGAACCGACCGTCAGGAGCCGCCCGATGATCCCCGTCGCGCCATTCGGACGTACCGGCCACGACAGCAGCCGCATCATCTTCGGGGCCGCGGCGCTGGGCTCCATGAGCCAGGAACGGGCCGACGGGCTGCTCGGGCTGCTGCTGGAGCACGGCGTCAACCACATCGACACCGCCGCCGGCTACGGCGACTCCGAGCTGCGCATCGCACCCTGGATGCCCGAGCACCGGGACCGGTTCTTCCTCGCCACCAAGACCGGCGAGCGCACCGGCGACGCCGCCCGCGCCCAGCTCGAGCACTCGCTGGAGCGGCTCGGGGTCGACCACGTCGACCTGATCCAGCTGCACAACCTGGTCGAGCCGGAGGAGTGGGAGACCGCCCACGGCCCCGGCGGCGCGGTCGAGGCGCTGGAGCGGGCCCGGGACGAGGGCCTCTGCCGGTTCGTGGGCGTCACGGGCCACGGCACCCGCATCGCCCGCATGCACCTGCGCAGCCTGGAGCGCCACGACTTCGCCTCGGTGCTGCTGCCCTTCAGCTACGCGGGGCTCCAGGACGAGGCCTACCGCGCCGACGTCGAGGAGCTCCTGGCGGTGTGCGCGGAGCGGGGCGTGGCCGTGCAGACCATCAAGTCCGCCGCCCGCCGGCGCTGGCCCGCCGATCACGAGGGCCGGCGCTTCAGCTGGTACCAGCCCATCGACGACCCCGAGGCGCTGGGCCGGGCGGTCCGCTGGGTCCTCGCGCAGGCCCCGGTGTTCGTGAACACGACCAGCGACGGCACCAAGGTGGCCACCGTGCTCGACGCGGGCGAGGCCGCGGGCGCCGGCGCCGAGCCGCCGGGCGACGCCGAGATGGCGGCCGACGTCGAGCGCCTCGACATCGCCCCGCTCTTCGACGGCGACGCCCTGGAGCGGATCTAGCTGTTCCAGTCGTCCCGCACGAGGCCGTACATGACACCGTCGCGCCATTCGCCGGCGCGGATGCCGACGCCCCGGAGCACGCCCTCGCGCTGGAACCCGACCCGCTCGAGCGCCCGCTGCTCGGCGACGTTGCCGGTCTCGGTGCCGGCCTGGATCCGGTGGACCGGAGTGGTGGCGAAGAGGTAGTCCACGAGCTGCCGCTGGGCCTCGGTGCCGATGCCCCGTCCTCGTGCCAGCGGCGTTCGATCTCGCGCGCCTTGTCCATGCGAAAGCCGAACCATTGGAACTCGCCCGGGGCGGTCGGGTCCCAGATCAGCCGAACGACCTGCTCCAGGTCCGCTTCCCCGACGGGGCGCAACCTGACCGACTCAGCCACCGCGCCAGTATCGCCGGGGGCCGGAACCGGGACCGGTCAGCCGGGGGCGACGGTGGCGAGCAACTCCTCGCGGTCCATGGACGAGCGGCCGGGGATCTCCTGGTCCTGGGCCAGCCGGCGCAGGTCCTCGACCGTGAGGTGCTCCTTGTCGGCCATGGTCGGCGCGCCCATCTGGGCCTTGCGGGACTCCAGCCGGCGGGCCTGGGCCTCCAGGTCGGCGGTGGCGAAGACGCTGCGCGCCTTGGGGAACAGCTCGGACTCCTCCTCGCCGGCGTGGTGCTCGACGTTCTCGATCAGCACGGTGACCTTGGCCACCCAGGCCTCCTCGCCCGGGGTGAGCGCCTCGGCCTCCTCCATGAGCACGTCCACCACGTGGTGCTCCTCCAGGCCCTCGGCCACCATGTCCTCGAGCTCGTCGTCGCCCTGGCGGACCTCGGGGTAGAAGATCTCCTCCTCGATCGTGGTGTGCACCTTCAGCTCGGTGAAGATCTGCTGGGCCAGCCGGCCCATCGTGCCGGCGTCGTCGGCCTCCTGGGCCTCCTTGAACCGGGCGAACAGGCCGCGGACCCGGTTGTGGTCGGCGGTCAGCAGGGCGGTCGACTCCATCGGTGCCTCCAGGCGGGTCGGCGGGATTTACGCCGGGGGTGTACCCGCCGCCGAGCGGGGGAAACCTGCTGGCCGTCGCGGCACGAATCGCCGTGGGCGATACGGTCGGGACCATGTGTGGCCGCTTCGTGTCCGCCTCGCCGCCCGATGAGATCGCCCGCTACTTCGACGCCTCCGCGCCCGAGGCGCTGCTGGAGCCGTCCTACAACGTGGCGCCCACCAACGACGTCTACGCGGTCACGGCCGACGGGGGCGTCCGGCGGGTCCAGGCGCTGCACTGGGGCCTCGTGCCCGGCTGGGCCAAGGACCCCAAGGTCGGCTCCCGCATGATCAACGCCCGGGCCGAGACGCTGGCCACCAAGAACGCCTACAAGCCCGCGCTCAAGCGGCGGCGCTGCCTCATCCCCGCGGACGGCTTCTACGAGTGGAAGAAGCTGCCCGACTCGAAGCGCAAGCAGCCGTACTTCATCTCCCGGCCCGACGGGGAGCGCTTCGCCTTCGCCGGCCTGTGGGAGGTCTGGCGGGGGCCCAAGGACGCCGAGGGCAACCGCACCGAGGACCCGCTGCGGTCCTGCACGATCATCACCACCACGCCCAACGACACGATGGCCCAGATCCACGACCGGATGCCGGTCATCCTGCCGCCCTCGGCCTGGGACGCCTGGCTCGATCCCGCCAACGACGACCTGGAGACGCTGGGCAAGCTGCTGATCCCCGCGCCCGCCAACATCACCCAGCTGCGCCCGGTGACGACCGAGGTCAATAACGTGCGCAACAAGGGCGCCCACCTGGTCGACGAGGCCACCGCCGAGCAGCTGGTCTCCTAGCCCGCGTCGACCTCCGCGGTGTGGCCGAGGTCGCGCAGCGCGGCCCGCAGCGCCTCGGCGGCCTCGTCGAGCCGGGCCTGGTCCGGGTCGTGGTCGGCCTTGGCGAAGGACAGGTCGGCCTCGGCCGCGATGGGCAGGACGTGGAGGTGGCAGTGGGGCACCTCCAGGCCGGCCACGATCAGGCCGACGCGGCGGGGCGAGAACGCGCGCATCTGGGCCAGGCCCACCTGCCGGGCCACCTCGGTGAGGTGGGCGGCGAGGTCGGGGGAGAGGTCGAGCCAGTGGTCGACCTCCTCGATCGGGACCACGAGCGTGTGGCCGTGGGTGATGGGAGCGATGGTCAGGAACGCCACCGCGCGGTCGTCACGCCACACGAAGCGGCCCGGGATCTCGCCCTCGATGATCTTGGTGAACAGCGTCGCCATCGGGCGTCACAGTAACGACAGTGCTGAGCGGGCTGGGCGTGTCCGCAGCCCAAGAGTCCGCGATTTGGCGGCCGGGCCGCGGCTCGACAGCGAAGCCTCCAGGCAACACAGCGCCGCAGCCGCCTACCCTGCTCGCCACGATGGACGTTCCGGTCGCCACTCCCGAGAGCCGCATCCTCACGCTGCCCAACATCGTGACGCTGGTGCGCCTGGCGTGCCTGCCCGTGTTCCTGTGGCTGCTGTTCGGGGTGGAGGACCGGGCGGCGGCGGCCTGGCTGCTGGCGGCGCTGGGCCTCACCGACTGGGTCGACGGCTACCTCGCCCGCCATCTGCACCAGGTGTCGGACGTCGGCAAGATCCTCGATCCGGTGGCCGACCGGCTGCTGTTCCTCGTGGGCGCGGGCGGCATCCTGATCGATGGCTCGGTGCCCGTCTGGTTCGCGGTGACCGTGCTGATCCGCGAGCTGGTCGTGGGCGGGACCACGCTGGTCCTCGCGGCCATGGGCGCCCGCCGCATCGACGTCACCTGGTACGGCAAGGCGGGGACGTTCTTCCTGATGATGGCGTTCCCGCTGTTCCTGGCCAGCCACTCGGACATCTGGTGGCACGAGTTCGCCGGGTTCGCGGCCTGGTGCACCGGGATCCCCGGCCTGGTCCTCAGCCTGTACTCCGCCGCGCTCTACGTGCCGCTGGCCCGCAAGGCCCTGGCCGAGGGCCGCGCTTCGCGCTGAATTAACAGCCGACCGTGGGGCCGGGAGGGGCCGGGCGGTACCGTCGGGATCATGAAGGCCGTCATCATGGCGGGGGGCGAGGGAACCCGACTGCGCCCCCTCACCTCCAACGCCCCCAAGCCGATGATGCCCATCGCGAACGCCCCGATGATGGAGCACATCGTCGCCCTGCTGCGCGAGCACGGCTTCGACGACATCGTGGTGACGGTGGCGTTCATGGCCAACCACATCCGCAACTACTTCGGCGACGGGTCCGAGCTGGGCGTGCGGATGGTCTACGCCACCGAGGAGACGCCGCTCGGCACGGCCGGGTCCGTCCTCAACGCCCGTGACGAGCTGGACGAGCGCTTCCTGGTGATCTCGGGCGACGTCCTCACCGACATCGACCTCGGCGCCATCGCCCGCTTCCACACCGAGCGGGGGGCGCTGGCGACCATCGGCCTGACCCCGGTGGAGAACCCGCTCGAGTTCGGCATCGTCATCACCCGCGACGACGGCAGCATCGAGCGCTTCCTGGAGAAGCCCACCTGGGGCCAGGTGTTCAGCGACACCATCAACACCGGCATCTTCGTGCTGGAGCCCGAGATCTTCGACTACATCGAGCCGGACCGCTCGGTCGACTTCAGCTCCGAGGTGTTCCCCCGCCTGCTGGAGGACGGACGCCCGCTGTACGGCGCGGTGGTCGAGGGCTACTGGGAGGACGTGGGCACGCTGGAGGCCTACGTGCGCGCCCACAAGGACGTGCTCGACGGCCGGGTCGAGGTGGAGATCCCCGGCTTCGAGATCAGCGACGGGGTGTACCTCGGCGAGGGCGCCGACATCCACCCCGACGCCCGCATCGAGGGCCCGGTCATCATCGGCGACTACTGCCGGGTCGAGGGCAACGCCCGGCTGGGCGAGTACACGGTCCTCGGCACGAACGTCCGCGTCCGGGCCGGGGCCGACCTGCAGCGGGCGGTCATCCACGACAACACCTACATCGGCGAGGGCGTGCGCCTGCGGGGCACGACGGTGGGCCGCTCGTGCGACCTGCGCAACGGGGTGCGGGGCGAGGAAGGCGTCGTGCTGGGCGACGAGTGCTTCGTCGGCGAGCAGGCCGTGCTCAGCGCCGGGGTGAAGGTCTACCCGTTCAAGACCGTCGAGGGTGGGGCGGTCATCAACAGCTCGATCGTGTGGGAGTCGCGGGGCTCGCGCAGCCTGTTCGGCCGGGTCGGCGTGGCCGGCCTCGCCAACGTGGACGTGACGCCCGAGCTGGCGACCCGGGTGGCGATGGCCTTCGCCACGACGCTGAAGAAGGACGCCACGGTCATCACGTCGCGCGACTCGTCACGCTCGGCGCGCATGCTCAAGCGGGCGATGATGGCGGGGATCAACGCCGCGGGCGGCAACGTGCGGGACCTGGAGGTGGCCTCGGTCCCGGTCACGCGCTTCGCCGTGTCCCGCCCGGAGGCCGACGCCGGCATCACCATCCGCCTGGAGGAGGACGACCCCCAGTCGGTCGTGATCCGGTTCTTCGACGCCAAGGGCGCCGACATCTCGGAGTCGGCCCAGCGCAAGATCGAGCGGCTGTTCCTGCGGGAGGACTTCCGCCGTGTGTTCCCGGGCGAGATCGGCGACATCGGCTTCCCGCCCCGCCACCTGGAGCAGTACTCCAGCGCGCTGGAGGACGTGGTGGACGTGTCCCGCATCGCGGCCGCCGAGTTCAAGGTGGTGGTCGACTACTCGTACGGGGCGGCGTCGTTCGTGATGCCCAACATCCTCTCCAAGCTCGATGCCGACGTGCTGGCGGTGAACCCGTTCGCCTCCACCGCCGGGATCATGTCGTGGGACCGGGACGAGCACGCGAGGAGCGTCGCCGCGCTGGTGCGGGCGTCCGGGGCATCCCTCGGCGCGGTCATCGATCCCGACGGCGAGCACCT
>DATBGF010000536.1:0-6125 GCA_036558145.1 Acidimicrobiales bacterium | reverse complement strand
TCGTCGAGGAACTCGATCGCCCGGGACGCCAGGTCCTCGGTCAGGTGGTAGCCGTCCTCGTAGCTGGCCGGCGGCTCGACCGTGTGGTTGTCGTGGACCAGCGCCGGCACGTACTGGTGGGTCTCACCGCCGAAGAAGCCGTAGAACCGCTCGAAGCCGCGGCCCAGCGGCCAGCGGTCCCGGCGGGCGCCGAGGTGCTCCTCCCCCTCCGGCGTGAGGTGCCACTTCCCCACCGCGTAGGCCGCGTAGCCGTGCGGCGTCAGCATGGCCGGGAGCAGGCCGCACGACCGCGGGATGCGGGCGTCGTAGCCGGGGAATCCCGAGGCCAGGTCGACGATGCGGCCCATGCCGCAGGAGTGGTGGTTGCGGCCCGTCAGCACGCACGCGCGGGTCGGGCTGCACAGGCCGGTCGTGTGGAAGTTGGCGTAGCGCAGCCCGGACGCGGCCAGGCCGTCGATCGTGGGCGTGGCGATGTCGGAGCCGAAGCAGCCCAGCTGCGCGAACCCGACGTCGTCGAGCACCACGATCAGCACGTTGGGCGCGCCCGGCGGCGGCGCCGGCTCGGGCGGCCAGTGCGCCTCCGACTCCCAGTGGTAGCGGCCGATCGTGCCCCTGAACTCGCCCTGTTCCACCGATCCCGCTCCTTTCCCTGCCAGCGACGTTGTAGCGCGGCATGATCCTGGGATGCGGATAGGCATCAACGGATCGAGTCTCATCGCCCTGAACCGCCCCGTCTCCGAGATCGTCGACCACGCGGTCGAGGCGGAGCGGGACGGCTTCGCGTCCTACTGGGTCGCCCAGCTGGAGGTGCCCGACGCGCTCACCGTGCTCGGTGCGGTGGGGCGGGAGACGTCGACCATCGAGCTCGGCACCGCGGTGATCGCCACCTGGCTGCGCCATCCGTTGATGCTGGCCGCCCAGGCCCTGACCGTCTCGGACATGGCCCAGGGCCGGTTGGCGCTGGGGATCGGCCTGGCGCACAAGGCGGTGATCGAGGAACGGCTGCGCATCCCCTTCGCCCGCCCGGCCCAGCACATGGAGGAGTACCTCGCCGTGCTGCTGCCGGCGCTGCGGGACCGCTCGGTCGACGCGACCGGCGACATCTGGTCGGCCTTCGTCGAGGCGACCGGCGGCCCGCCCGAGGTGACCGCGCCGTCGGTCCTGCTGGCGGCCATGGGGCCCCGGATGCTCCGCCTCGCCGGGGGGACCGCCGACGGGAACATCCTGTGGCTCAGCGGGCCCCGCACGATCGAGACGCTCATCGTGCCGGCCATGGCGGACGCTGCCGCCGAGGCGGGCCGGGAGCCCGGCCGCATCGTGGCCAGCGTCCCGGTGTGCGTGACGGACAGCCCCGACGAGGTGCGCGGGATCATCGCCACGTTCCTCGCCGGCTACAACGACCTGCCCAGCTACCGGGGCGTCATGGACGTCGAGGGCGTCGACGGTCCGGCGGGCGTGTCGCTCGTGGGCGACGAGGAGGCCGTGCGCGCCGGCATCCAGTCCTTCGCCGACGCCGGCACCACCGACTTCACCCCGGTCGAGTTCGCGCTCGACGACGACGCCCGGATCCGCACCCGGGAGCTGCTCAAGTCGCTGCTTTGAGCCCGGCCGCCAGCAGCGCGGCGGCCGCGGGGACGAAGAAGATCCCGATGGACATGGCGCCGAGCAGGCAGAACACGGTCAGGACCGACCCGGCCACGATGCGGCGCTGCCGGGCGGCGGCGCGGCCGAGCGCCCCGGCCAGGGCCAACGCGACGGGCACGAGCAGGATGACGACCACGCCGGCGCCCTCGGTCTCCAGCAGGCTCGGGTGCGTCGTCGTGGTCACCGTGTCCGAACCGTTCGAGGACGCGGACACGGTGGTGCCCATGGGCGCGACGAGCAGCACCAGCGCCGTCGCCACCGTCCAGGCGACGGCCGCCCACGCCAGGGCGCTGGTCGTCCGGCCGGACCACGGCCGGCGCCGGTGCGCCGTGGCCCGGACCGCCAGCACCGCGGAGCACAACACCAGCACCATGCCGGCGTACGTCAGCAGGAGCAGAACGATCATCCCGAGCCGCCGACCGCCATCAACAGGGCGAGGAACTGGGCCGCGACCTCCCGGTGGCCCGGGCCGTCGGGGTCGATCACCGAGGCGACGACGACCCCGTTGACGAGGCTGAGGACGGCCGCGGCCATGGCGTCGGGCACCACCCAGCCGGGGAGCCGCCCGGCCTCGACCTCGCGGGTGACGTCCTCGGCCAGCCCGGCCCGCAGATCGGACCAGAGCGAGCCCAGCGCGCTGCGGACGCCCGGCGTGTGCGGCGCGGCGGCCAGGGCGGCGAGGTAGACGGGGACCTGCGCCCGGCTGGCCTCGAACAGCTCGTTCAGCAGCGCCACGGCCCCGGCCGCCCGCTCGGCCGGCGGGCCGGTGCCCGCCAGCAGCGTGAGCACCGGGGCCAGCAGCTCGCGGGCCTCGGTCACCAGGGCCTCGGTGACCATGGCGTCCTTCGTCCCGAAGTAGTACGGGATCGCGGCCAGGTTGGCGTGCGCCCGCCCGACGATCTCGCGAGCGGTCGCGGCCGGCATGCCGACGTCGCGGATCGCCTCCCGCGTCGCGAGTATCAGCTGATCCCGTGTGCTCGGTCGGTCAACCACCAACCGGGATCATACATACGTACATATGACAACGCCAGCGGTCAGTGGAGGCCGTACGCCTCCAGCCGGCCGTCACTCGTCGCGACGTAGATCCGGCCCTGGCTGACGGCCGAGCCGCTGATGAAGAAGCCGGTGGCGACGCTCCAGAGGGCCGAGCACGTGTCGGCGCCGCAGCCGGCGGCGTCGAAGGCCATGACCCTGCCGTCGAGCCCCCCGGTGAACACCACCCCGCCGGCCACCGCGGGTTGGGTCGAGACCGAGCCCACCGGGGCCGTCCACCGGACCGCGCCGGTGGCGGCATCGAGCACGAACAGCCCGTCGGTGGTGGGCACGAACAGCGACCCGTCCGCCAGTGCCGGACTGTCGCCCGTGGCACGTCCCACTCCCCTGGTGGTCCACAGGATGGCGCCGGTCGCCGCGTCCAGGGCGTACACCGCACCGGTGTCGGTCCCCGTGTAGATCACCGACTCCGACGGGTCGACGACCGGCGGGCTCGCGGTCGTGCCGGCGATGTCCGTCGCCCACAGCGGGCAGCCGAAGCCGGCGGGGGCCGGCGGCGGGCACGGAGCCGGTGGCGTCGCCACCGCGTACGACCGGACCGCGTTGGTCGAGCCGGTCGGTGTGGCCACCCCCCGGCCCGCCTGGTAGATGCGGGTGCGGCCGAGCGTCAGCGCCCGCGTCGCGCCCTGGCTCGACACGTCGATGGCGGCGCTCCAGCTGGCGGCCGGGGACGTGAGGTTGGACACGTTCATCTGAACGACGGCCGGCATCCCCGGCC
Source organism: Acidimicrobiales bacterium (assembly GCA_036558145.1). Lineage (GTDB taxonomy): Bacteria > Actinomycetota > Acidimicrobiia > Acidimicrobiales > VFJN01 > ZC4RG19. The sequence goes on along the minus strand of DATBGF010000536.1, from coordinate 2,710 downwards.
CGGAGCCGGCGCTGCGTGTGAGCAGGACGTCGCCCTCCAGCCCGTCGACCATGCCCGGGGCCACGCCGCCGCTACCGACGTCGGCGCCGGTGGCGGCGTCCTTGAACGTGGTGATCCACTGGTTGGGGAAGGTCGTGTGGTAGCCGATCACGACCCGGTCGCCGTCGGCGACCACCGGGCCCGTCTCGGCGGGGAAGTCGGTCGGCATCTGGGTGGTCCAGAGCCGGGCGCCGGTCTCGAACGAGAACCCGTAGAAGCCCCTGTAGTCGGACGCGTGGATGCCCCGCACCGACGTGACCGGCTTGCCCATCATCGCGCCGTCCCCGTGAACGCTCCACAGGAGGTGGAGGCCGGCGACCGAGGCCGGGGTCATCTCGGTCTCGAAGACGTTGTGGCCGGTGCGACCCGGGCCGGCTCCCGGCGCCGGCCAGAAGCACCCGGCCAGCCCCACGGCCACCAAACAGATCGCGGCAACGTGGACGCGGTTCCGCCGCATCGGTTCCTCCCCCAGCTTCCTGACGAGTCTCAGCTGGCGCTCACCCTACGGGAGGCCGTAGGCCAGCAACCGATCGTCCGCGGTCCCGACGTAGAGCCGGCCCTGGTTGACGGCCGGCGCCCCGGTGATGGCGGCGTCGCCGGTGTCGACGGTCCAGAGGGGCCCGCAGAAGGGCTGGCCGCAGCCGGCGGCGGCGAAGGCCATGACCGTGCCGTCCTGCGCGCCGGTGAACACGACGCCGCCGGCCACCGCGGGCTGGACCCGGACCGAGCCGGCGCCGGCTGCCCACTTGAGCGCGCCGGTGGCGGCGTCGAGGACCACGAGCCCGTTGGTGGTGGGCACGTACAGCGACCCGTTCGCCAGCGCCGGCGTGTCGGTGACCTGGCCGGGCGCCGCGTTGGTGGAAGTCCAGAGGATCGCGCCGGTGGCCGCGTCGAGGGCGTAGACCGTGCCGGTGTCGGTCCCGGTGTAGACCACCGTCTCGTCCGCGTTGACGACCGGGGATGTGGCCACCGTGCTGTCGATGTCGGTGGCCCACGCGGGGCAGCCGAACCCGGCCGGGGCCGGCGGCGGGCACTGGGCCGGCGGGGTGGCCACCAGGAAGGCCCGGACCGCGTTCGTCGACCCGGTCGGCGTCGCGATCCCCCGCCCGGCCTGGTAGATGCGAGTGCTGCCCAGCGTGAGCGCTCGGGTCGTCTGCCCGTTGGAGAGGTCGATGGTCGAGCGCCAGTTGCCGGCTGGGGACGCGAGGTTGGACACCTGGATCACGGTGACCAGCGGCGTGCCGGTCCCGAAGCCCAGGCTGCGGGTGAGCAGCACGTTGTTCGCCAGCCCGTCGACCAGGCCCGCGGCGACGCCGCCGCTGCCCTGATCGGCGCCGGTGGCGGCGTCCGCAAACGTGGTGGTCCAACGGCCGCCGAGGTTCCCGAAGCCGTAACCGAGAACGACCCGGTCGCCGTCGGCGACGACCGGGCCCAGCACGAACGGGGCGGTCGGCGGCACCGGGGTGGTCCAGAGCCGCTCGCCGGTGGCGAACGAGAACGCGTAGAAGCCCACGTGGTCGGAGACGTGGACCCCCCGCAGCGAGGTGACGGGCGCGGTCATCGCCCCGCCGCCGTCCCCGGTCGCGGTCCAGACGAGGCCGAGGCCGGCCACGGAGGCCGGGGTGATGTCGGTCTCGAAGGCGTTGTTGGCCGTGCGACCGGGGCCGGCTCCCGGGCTTGGCCAGAAGCAGCCCGCCAACCCCACCGCCACCGCACAGATCGCTGCAAGCCGGAGACCATTGCGCCGCATCGGTTCCTCCCCCAGTCCCCATCGGACGGCCCCGACGCTACCCGGCGGTCACCTCGGGCGGACGTCGGGGCCGCGCGGGATCAGCGGGTGCCCAGAGCGTCCCGCCACAGGCTCGCCGGCCGTCCCCGGAAGTACGCCGGGGCGGTGTTGGTGCGGCGGGGCCGGGCCGACACCCGCGCCCGCAAGCGGTCCGGCCGCAGCAGGTAGAGGTCGCAGGCCTCCACCTCGGGGAGGTGGGCGAGGACGGTGTCGAGGTCGTCGTGCACCGACAGGTGCCGCCCGGACAGCGCGTCGCCGTCGCCGGCGGCCAGGCGCAGGATCAGGGACACGGCCTCGTCGGGGTCCGCGCCCCGGCCGGACGCCAGCTCGGCCTGGGTCCAGTCCCGCACCTGCGCCTCGTACGCGCTGGCCGGGGCCTTAGCCACGAAGTCCTCGGACATGCCGACGGGCAGGAGGCCGGGATGCACGCTGAACACGCTGACGCCGTGGCGGGCCGTCTCATGCGCGAGGTTCTCGCTGAGCTTCACCACCGCGGCCTTGGACACCGAGTAGGCCGACACGAGGGGCCAGCGGTGGACGCCGGCCTGGCTGGTCATGTTGACGATCCGGCCCCGGCGCCGCGCCACCATCTCGGGCAGCACCAGCCGGGTGGCGAGGACGATCCCCCGCACGTTGACGTCCATCGTCGTCCACCAATCGTCGGGGTCGGTCTCCCACAGCGGACCGATGGGGCCGACGACGCCGGCGTTGTTGACGAGCAGGTCGACCGGTCCGAGGCGCGATCGGAGATCGGCCACGGCGCCGGCCAGCCCGGCCGCGTCGGTGACGTCGGCCCGCGCCGCAGCCGCGGTGCCGCCGGCGCGCTCGATGAGCTCGACCGTGTGGTCGAGCTCCTCGCCGGACCGCGCCACCAGGGCGACG
>DATBGF010000535.1:0-16140 GCA_036558145.1 Acidimicrobiales bacterium | reverse complement strand
CTCGGGCCGGGCCGGCGCATCCCCTATGGCCGGCTGCTCGGCCCGGCGCTCGTCGTCGCGCTGTGGGCGGCGCTGTCGGCCGCGGGCCGGCTCGACCACCGCATCATCCCGGCGCCGTGGACCGTGGTCCAGGCCGGGTGGGAGCTGTGGGAAGCGGGCGATCTGGGCGGTGACATCGCCACCTCGTGGTCCCGTGCCGCCTCGGGCTTCGTCCTCGGCCTGCTGATCGCCGTGCTGCTGGCCATCCCCGCCGGGTTGAGCCGGACCGGCGAGGCGCTCATCGACGGCACCGCGCAGCTGCAGCGGTCCATCCCGTCGCTCGGCCTCATCCCGCTGTTCATCCTGTGGCTGGGCATCGGCGAGTCGTTCAAGATCGCGATCATCGCCATCGGGGTCTTCTTCCCCATCTACCTGAACCTGTCGTCGGCCCTGGCCAACATCGACAACCGCTATGTCGAGCTGGCCGAGACGCTGGACGTGACCCGGCGGGGGTTCGTCCGCCACGTCGTCTTCCCCGGTTCGCTGCCCGGGTTCTTCGTGGGGCTGCGGCTGGCGGTCACGGCCTCGTGGCTGTCGCTCGTGGTCCTCGAGCAGATCAACGCGACCAGCGGTCTGGGCTACCGCATGTTCCAGGCGCAGAACTACGGCCAGACCGAGATCATCTTCGTCGGGCTGGCCGTCTACGGCATCCTCGGCTTCACCTCCGACGCCGTGGTCCGCCTCATCGAGCGAAGGGTGCTGTCGTGGCGACGCACGCTGGCCAGCTGACGCCCGCCGCGGTCCGCATCGCGGGCCTGACGCGGTCCTTCGGCGACCGGATGGTGCTCGACGAGGTCGACCTCGACCTCCCGGCCGGGCAGTTCGTCGCCCTGCTCGGCCACAGCGGGTCGGGGAAGAGCACGCTCCTGCGGGCCCTCGCCGGACTCGACCACGACGTGAGCGGCACCGGCGAGCTGCTCGTCCCCGACCGCATCTCGGTCGTGTTCCAGGACGCGCGGCTGCTGCCGTGGAAGCGGATGCTCGACAACGTGCTGTTCGGCACGCACGGGACGGCCGCCGCCGAGCGGGGGAGGGCGGCGCTGGCCGAGGTCGGCCTCGCCGGGCGCGAGCGGGCCTGGCCGAACGAGCTGTCGGGCGGGGAGGCGCAGCGCGTGGCGCTCGCCCGCTCGCTGGTCCGCGAGCCCGAGCTGCTGCTGGCCGACGAGCCGTTCGGCGCCCTCGACGCGCTCACCCGCATCCGCATGCACGCCCTGCTGCGGGAGCTGTGCGCGCGCCACCGCCCCGCGGTCCTGCTGGTCACCCACGACGTCGACGAGGCCATCGTGCTGGCCGACCGGGCCCTGGTGCTGCGCGACGGCCGCTTCGGGGCCGAGGTCGCCATCGACCTCCCCCGGCCCCGCTCGTACCGCGACCCGCGCCTCGCGGACCACCGCGCCCGCCTCCTCGCCGCCCTCGGCGTGGCCGCAGACCAGGACTAGCGGCCGGCGCGCAGCCGGGCCAGCCGGCGCTCGTAGCGCTCGCGGCCCCGGCGGAGGTAGTCGCGCACCACGGCCCGCTCGGCGTCGCTGTAGTGGGCGATGTCCGCCTGGCCGTCCTCGCTCAGCGGCCGGTAGATCTCGTCCCAGACCCGCCGGGTCGCCAGGGGGGTGGCCCGCACGATCACCCGGCGGCGGTCGGCCGGGTCGCGGGTGCGGGTGAGGTAGCCCAGTGCCTCGAGCCGGTCGAGCATGGCGGTGACACTGCCGGTCGTCAGCCCCAGGGCCGCGCCCAGGCCGCCGGCGAGCGCGGTCTCCTGGCGGCGGAGGATCTCCAGGCAGCGCAGGTCGGTCGGGTTGATCCCCAGCGCGGCCGCGGCCGCGGCGTCGAAGTCATGGACCGCGGCCTGGTACGCCTGGTCGTCGAGCCCCAGCTCTGACCCGGCATCGGACCCCGCGTCCCGCCCGTGATCACTCGCCACTAAATTAACTCCACGATCAAGATATTTGGTCTTCGACGCAGTCTCGCGGAAGGAGAGCCAGCGTGCACAGGACCGGGCGGGAGCTGCTCGTACGGGAACGGCTGCTCGACCGGTTGCGCAGCCGGTGGGTGGTGCCGGTGACGGTCGTGCAGGCGCCGGCCGGCTACGGCAAGACCACCCTGCTGACCCAGGCCCGCGCCGCCAACGCCGCCGCCCCGCTGGGCGTCGAGGCGTGGGTGCCCTGCGGCCCGCGGATGGCGGTGGCCTCGTCGCTCGGCGCCGCCCTGTGCGATGCCGTCGGGGCCCGGCGGCCGGTCCGGCCCGATCCGGGCGACTTCGCCACCGCGGTGGTGGAGGCCCTCTGGCGGCGGTCGCCCCAGCAGGTCACCCTGCTGGTCGACGACGTGCACGAGATCCCGCCCGGGTCGGACGCCGCCGCGCTGCTGGCGGCCGTCGTGGCCGCGCTGCCCGACAACGGCCACGTCGTGCTGTCGGGCCGGTCCGCGCCTCCGGTCCCGCTCGGCCGCCTGCTGCTGGAACGCCGGGTGGTCGTCGTCGACGAGGCCGACCTGGCGTTCACCGGGGCGGAGCTGGCCGAGTTCGCCGACCTCCGGCAGGTCGCCGGGACCCGGGTCGCGGGCTGCGGTGGCTGGCCGGCGCTGGCCGAGCTGTTCGCCACCGTCCGGGCGGGTGCCGCGGCCGACTACGTCGCCGAGGAGATCCTGGCCCCGCTCCCGGCGCCGGCGCGGCGGGACCTGGCGAGGCTGGCGCACGTCGGTCCCTGGGACGACGACCTGGCCGCGGCCGTCGTCGGTCCGGGTACGGACGTGAGCGCGCTGCTGGCCGGCCTCCCGCTGGTGGTGACCGGACCGGGCGGCGAGCGCTCGCTGCACTCCCTGTGGCGGACCTGGCTGGCCCATGACGCATCGCCGGACGAGGTGGCCGAGGCCCGCCGGCGCGCGGCGCGGGTGCTGGCCGGCCGGGGGCGCATCGACGACGCCGTGCGCCTCCTGATCGAGGCGCGCGCCTGGGACGACCTGGCCGATGCCGTCGTGGCGGCGCTGGGGGCGGCGCATCCGCCGGTGGCCCGCGACGTCCTGGAGGAGTGGCTGCGGCTCCTGCCGGACGAGCTGGTCGCCTCGCCCGCCGGCCGGCTGCTGGCCGCGGTCATCGAGGTGGAGGGTGACATCGGCGGCGCCTGGCAGGACTTCGAGGCGTGCGCGGCGGCCTTCCGCGCCCAGGGGGAGACCGCCGGCGAGCTCGCCTGCCTGGTGCAGATGGGCCAGGCCGCCTGGTGGTCGGACGAGCCCGAGCGGCTGGCGTCGGTGGCCGGCCGGGTGTTCGAGCTGGAGGCCGCGGGCTGCGAGGCGGCCCGGCCGTTCGCCTGCCTGGGGCGGGCCATGCTCCACGACCTGGCCGACGAGGGCCGGGCCATGCTGGCCGAGCTGGAGCGCATCCCGCCCGGGTCCCTCAGCGAGCCGTGGCTGGGCATCGTCGGCTGGGCCCGGGCCATAGCCCACCTCCAGATGGGCCACGCGGCCGCGGCCGAGAAGGATGCCGACCAGGCCCTGGGCCACGCGGGCCTGCACACGCCGCTGGCCGAGGGGACCCGCCTGATGGCGCGCTGGTACCAGGGACACCTGGCGGAGGTGGTCGAGGCGCTGCCCGTCCTGCTCGACCAGGTCACGGAGTCGGGCTACGGCAACTCGACCGTGCTGATCGCGGCGCAGACCAGCATGGCGCACGCCTGGCGCAGCCAACCGGACCGGGCGGCCCGCTACCTGGACCAGGCCCGGGCCACCGCCGCCCGCCTCCCGGACTCGCCGCTGCTCGACACCAACGTGGTGCTGGCCGAGGCCATGGTGTCCCTGGCCTCCGGGCACGAGGCGACCGCGGCCGAGATCCTCGCCGCCTACGTGGCGCGCACGCCGGTGGGCCATGGCATCGCGGTGGCGCCCCAGCGGCGGCTCCTGGCGCTGTTCTACGTGCTGGTCCCCGGCACCCGGCCGGTGTGGGACGCGGCCCAGCTGGGACCGGCCTGGGCGTGGGGCCGGGAGCTGGCCCGGGCCCTGGCCGCGGTGCGCGAGCGGGGCGCACTGCCCGCGGGCGCGCCCGCGCTCGACGACCCCGGGCGCGTGCTGGCCCACCTGCCGCCGCCCTGGGCGGCCGAGCTGGCGGTGGCGGCCATCGCCGCGGGGCGCGAGGACGGCTGGGCCCTGCTCGACGCCACGTGGCCCGCCACCCGAGACGCAGTCGCCTCCCTGGCGGCCGGGGCGCGCGGCGGCCTGCCCCGGGCCGCCAGGGAGGTCCTGGGGCAGCTCCCCGTGCCCCCCACCGCCCGCTGGACGCTCCGGCTGCTCGGGCCGGTCGAACTCAGGGTCGACGACCAGCCGGTCCGCAGCCCGGACTGGCGCCGGGGCCGGGTCCGCTCGCTGCTGGCGCACCTGGCGCTGCACACCTCGGCCGGCCGCGGCCGGGTGGGCGAGGACCTGTGGCCCAGCTTCGATCAGGAGGCCCAGTCCGCCAACCTGCGCGTGACCCTCACCTACCTGCTGCGGGTCGTCGAGCCGGACCGGGCGCCGCGCGACGCGTCGTTCTTCGTGCGCCAGCACGGCGGCACGCTCACGCTGCACCCGGACCGGTGGCTGGCCGTGGACGTGTGGGACTTCGATCGCCTGTGCGACGAGGCGGCCGAGGCCGACCGCCGCGGCTCGCCCGCCAGCGCCCTCGACCGCGCCCTGCAGGCGGTCGAGCTGTGGCGGGGCGAGCCCACCGAGCTGCTGTCCGACGAGTGGGCGGTCGTCCCGTTCGAGCAGCGGCGGCGCCGCTTCACCGCGGTCGCCACCCGGGCCGGGGAGCTGCTCCTGGCCCAGGGCGCGGTCGAGCACGCGCTGAGCCTGGCCGAGCAGGCGCTGGCCCTCGACCCGTGGCTCGACACCGCCCACCGCCTGGTCGTGGCCGGGCACCGGGCGGCCGGGAACGACCTGGCGGCCCGGCGGGCGCTGCGGCGCTACCGGGAGGCGATCCGGGAGCTGGGCCTCGGTCCCGACGAGGCCACGCTCATGATGGAACGGCTGCTCGACGCGCCCCGGCCGACGGTCCGCGGCCGGTAGACCGAGCGGACCGGGCGTGAGCCACAGCCCAAGAGTCCGCGATTTGGCGGCCGGGCCGCAGCTCCACAGCGAGGGCTCCAGGCAACACAGCGACCGCTCCGTAGGCTGGCGGGCATGGCGGACGAGCTCGCGTCGTTCCGGTCCGACGGCTACGCCGTGTTGCGGCGGGCCTTCGACCCCGCACCGCTGGTCGCCGAGGCGGACGCCGCGCTGGCCCGCGCCTTTCCCCGCGCGGCGCACCGCAACACGGGCGGCGCGGACAACTCGTTCCGCTACGTCCCGCTGATGGGCGCGCACGCCCCGGCCAGCCTTGCCCTGCTGCGCCGGTTGGCGCCGGTCGCGGCGCAGGCCCTGGGCGGGCCGGTGCTGCCGGTCCGGGCCAAGGTGACCGAGTACCACACCGGCTCCAGCTGGCACCGCGACAGCGACGGGCCCGTGGCCAGCGCCGGGTTCGTCTGCTACCTGGAGCCCCTGGGGGCGGACACGGGCGCGCTGCGCGTCGCCCCCGGCTCGCACCGCCACGCCGATCCGCCCAGCGGGGACGGGCTCCCGCTGGCGACCGATCCGGGCGACGCCATCCTGTTCGACGAGCACCTGCTGCACGCCAGCGACGGCGGCGGCGGGGGAGTGCGGCGGCAGTGGCGGGTCGACTTCCTCCGCGCCCCCGAGGGCCCGGACGAGGAGGCGGCGGTGCGCACCTACTACGCCGGCAACTACTCACCGGACTGGGACGGCGGCTACGACGTCGAGGCGTTCCCCACCTACGGACCCCAGTGGCGGGCGGCGTGCGACCCGGCGACGGATGCCGCGCTCGACGCCCTGGGCGCCTACGCGGCCGCGGCCGGGGAGGAGGACGCCGCCCGGCGCCGCGCCGGCACCGAGCTGCTGGACCGGCTGGGGGGCGAGGACGGCATCCGGGCCCTGGTGGCGGCCTGGTACCCGCAGGTCCTGGCCGACCCGCTGCTGGTCCCGCTGTTCGGCGAGGGCGACCCCCGCCACGTCGACCACCTCACCGCCCTGCTCGTCGAGGTGTTCGGGGGGCCGAAGCGCTACTCCGACGAGCTCGGCGGGTTCCCGAACCTGCTGGTGCACCACCGCGGCCTGCGCATTGCCGAGCCCCAGCGCGCCCGCTTCGTCGAGCTGTTCCTCTCCGCCTACGACACCGTGCACCCGCCCGACGACACCACGCGGCGCCACCTCGCCGAGTACCTGGCGTTCGGCACCGAGGTCGCGGTGGTGAACTCGCACGCCGAGGTCGACGCCGACCTCCACCCCTGCCAGGAGATCCCCCACTGGCCGTGAGCCGGCCCCCGGTCAGGGCCGCCTCCACAGGCGGCGCAGGTGGCCGGCGAGGAGGTCCGGTTGCTCGAGCGGGTGGAAGAGCTTCGCGCCCGGCACCTCGACCAGCTCGGCCCCGGGGATGAGCGCGGCCAGGCCGCGGGCGTCGTCCACGGGGAAGAAGACGTCGTCGGTGCCCCACAGGAGCAGGGTCGGCACGTCCAGCCGCCCGAGGTCGTCCTGGACGGCCTGCAGGTCGCGGTCGGTGAGGTCGGTCATCCAGCGCTGGATGGCGCGCTCGGACCGCTCGTGGCGCAGCACCGGCTCGACGAAGGCCCGGATCACGTCGTCGCTCACCCCGTCGGGGTCGGCCAGCCCGGTGCCGAGGGCGGCCCGGGCCACGCTCAGGTCTCCGGCCATCATCTCGAACAGGTCGAGCGCCTCGCCCCGCCGCGCGCCCTCCATGAAGGGGACCAGGGCCTCGGGGACCACGTTGCCGGCGGTGTCGCAGTTGGTCAGGGCCAGGCTGCGCACCAGGTCCGGGCGGCGGGCGGCGAAGATCTGGCAGATCGCCCCACCGCTGTCGTTGCCCACCAGGTCGACGGGACCGCACCCGAGCGCCTCCACCAGCTCGACGAGCATGGCGGCCTGAGGGCCGAACGACAGGTCCTGGGCCGGATCGGTGTCCGCCGTCTCGCCGTGGCCCAGCAGGTCGGGGGCGAGGCAGCGCCGGAGCGGGGCGACCTCGGCGATCACGCCGTCCCACAGGCTCCCGTTCGCCAGCACGCCGTGGACGAACAGCGCGGTGGGCCCGTCCCCGGCCTCGCGGTAGGCGATGCGGCCGAAGCTCGTGTCCTGCACGCTCATGTTCTGCATACCATCTGTACGTAACATACAAGCAGTATGTTACGTACACTCCGCATGTGCCGTCAAGACTCCAGCAGGCGCGGGCCGACGAGACCCGCCAGGCGTTGCTGCGGGTGGCGCGCGACCTGTTCACGGAGCAGGGCTACGCCCAGACCAGCACCGAGCAGCTGGTCCAGCAGGCCGGCGTGACCCGCGGCGCGCTCTACCACCACTTCGACTCCAAGCAGGCGCTGTTCGAGGCGGTGTTCATCGAGCTGGAGGAGGAGTTCATCGAGATCGGGGCGACGGTGATCTCCCCCGACGCACCGGCCTGGGACAACCTGGTGGCCGGCTGCCATGCCTATCTGGACATGTGCCTGCGCCCGGAGGTCGGCCGGATCGTGCTGCTCGACGGTCCCGCGGTCCTCGGGCCCGAACGCTGGCGCGAGCTCGAGGACCGCTTCGCCCTGGCCGCGGTGCTGGCCGGCCTCCAGCAGGCGATGGACGACGGCACCGTGGTGCCCCGGCCCCCGCTCCCACTGGCGCGCATGGTGCTGGCCGCCATCAACGAGGCCGGCCTGTTCATCGCCCAGTCCGGCAAGCCCCGCACGGCCCGGCGCGAGGCGGGCGAGTCCCTCGACGCGCTGCTGGACGGCCTGCGCGTGTAGCCGCCCGCGGCTCGGAGGCAGCGCTTGCGGCTGCCGTGGCCCGAGCGGCCCGGCGCCGCCCGGCGCCAAGAGCGGGAAGCATGAAGCGTCAGCGGTAGCCCCTGGTGTCCGCCGGCTTGCCCGGGTCCTGGACCTCGACCATGTAGCGCCAGGCGTCGGGCCGGCTGCCGTCGACGTCGGTGAAGCCGTAGACCCGGGCCAGCTCGCCGCTCGACAGCGACTGCTGGTTCCAGCGGCCCACGTGGGGGTCGGCGGCCAGGGCGGCCACGGCCCGCCCGACGTAGCGGGGGCTCTCGGCGATGGCGAAGTGGGGAATGCGCTCGGTGGCGTCCCGCCAGGTCTCCTCCGTGACCCCGAAGGCCTCGAGCATGGCCTCGGAGCGCAGCCAGCCCGGCGTCAGCGCCACCGCGGTGCCGCCGTGGGGCGCCAGCTCGTGGCCGAGGGCGTAGGCCATGCGCAGGTTGGCGGCCTTGGTCATGTCGTAGAAGAAGGACACGCGGTAGTGGTCGGCGTTGTACTCGGCGGTGCCGTCGGTGACCTCCACGACCAGCCCGCCGGGCCGGCGGATCAGCAGCGGGAGGGCGTGGTGGGCCGTGATGGCGTGGGTGTCGACCGCCAGGCGTAGCAGGTGCAGGCCGTAGTCGAGGTCGGACTCCCAGACGGTGGCGTCCCACTCCATCTTCGTGGCCCCGAAGATGTCGTTCACGAGGATGTGCAGCGCGCCCCGCTCGGCGTCGATCCGCTCGACCAGCGCCGCCACCTCGGCCGGGACCAGATGGTCGACCCGCACGGCGATGCCCCGGCCTCCGGCCTCGTCCACCAGCGCCGCGGTCTCCTCGATCGTCTCGGACCGGTCCATCTCGGAGCGCTCGCTCCCGCTGGTGCGGCCGGTGCAGTAGACGGTGGCCCCGGCCGCCCCCAGCTCGACGGCGATGCCCCGCCCCGCGGCCCGGCTCGCCCCCGCCACCAGGGCGACCTTGCCCTCCAGCGGCCCGCTCACGGCCGGACCTGCCTCTCGTAGCGGCGGACGGCCAGGGCGACCTTGCCCTGCAGCGGCCCGCTCACGGCCGGACCTGCTTCTCGTAGCGGCGGACGGCCACGGTGACGGTGCCGGCGGCGGTCCGGGCCCCGTAGTCCCCGGGCCCCGCGTCGACCCAGCCCCGGCGGGCGTAGAAGCCCCGGGCGCGGGTGTTGGCGGCGACCACCGCGAGCCAGGCGCCGTCGTGGCGCTCGGCGATCGTCGTCTCCGCGTGGTCGAGCAGGCGGGCGGCCACGCCCGTGCCGCGGGCTTCGGGCGCCACGTACAGCTGCTCGACCTCGTCGCCGTGCACGGTCACGAACCCGGCCGGGCCCTCGGCGCCGGGGACCACCCGGATGGCAGCCAGGTCCTCGGCCACCCGGCGGCTCAGGGCAGCGAGCGTGCGCTGGCGGGACAGCGCCTCGGGCACGTGGCCCCGGTGGGCCTCCTGCCAGCCCTCGTGCCACAGGGTGGCGATCGCCTCGACGTCGCCCGCCGTGGCCGGCCGCAGCACCCGGGGTGGGGCAGCGCTCGCTGATGTCATCGGGTCACTCCGCTCGTCACTGGTGTAGATTACTTTGCCAGTGACACCGTAGAGTAGAGCGGGTGACTGGTCAAGTGAAGTTAGACAGTTATGCCGATACCGGCGTGTTCGCCGCCGTCGACCTGGTGAACGAGCTGGCCGTGGAGTCCTCGGACGACCGGAACGCAGTCGCCCCGGACGATCCGGAGGCGGCGGTCCGGCGGGTGCTGGCCGTCGACCCGCCCTCGCTGGACCAGCTCGTGTCGGACGACGTGCCCGGCTTCAGGGCCCTGGCCGCCGACCTCCACACCATCTTCGAGCTGGTCGGCGCGGGCGACGTCGCCAGTGCGGCGACCCTGCTCAACCACATGCTGACCACCTTCCCGTCCCAGCCCCACCTGGCCCTGGAGGACGGGGTCTGGCGCCTCCACCACCATCCCGTCGACGCCGAGCTGGTCCCCATGTGGACCGCCATCTGCGCCGAGGCCCTGGCCCGTCTCATCGGCAACGGCCAGGGCCATCGGATGGGTGTCTGCGAGCGGGCGGGCTGCGGCCGCGTCTTCGTCGACGTGTCGAAGAACGCCAGCCGCGCCTTCTGCTCGACCGCCTGCCAGAACCGGGTCAAGGCCGCCGCCTTCCGGGCCCGGGCTCAGGTCGTGACCAGCCACTCCTCGAACGTGGGCCCGGCGAGGGTGGCGTCCGGGCCGGGGAGCAGCCCGCCCTCCTCGTAGACCTTGCGGTCGGGGCCCTCGGGGGTGGGGACCGGCACGACCTTCAGCCCGGAGTGGTGGTGGGCCGCATAGCGCAGGGCCAGGTCCACGAGGCTCTCCTCGCGGGGGCCGGCCACCTCGGTCAGCGCCGGGCGGTCCGGCGCCTCGTCGGTGGCCGCGTCGACCAGCGCCTCGGCCACGGTGCGGGCCGCGACGGCCTGGGTCCACATGTCCTGCACGTAGGCGGTCTCGCCCTGCGTGCCCCACTCCATGAGCTGGGGCACGAACTCGTGGAACTGGGCCGCCCGCACCACCCGGGTCGGGATCGGCCCCGCCAGGGCGGCCTGCTCGTGGGCGTAGGTGGCCGCGCCGTAGCCCTCGGAGAAGGCGTCGGCGCCGATGATCGACACCACCACCATGCGGCGCACGCCGGCCCGCCGGCCCGCGGCCTGCAGGTTCCCGGCGGCCGTGGTGAAGAAGGTGGTCGCGTCGTCCTGGTCGGGCGAGGGCCCGGTGGCGGCGTCGATGATGCAGTCGGCGCCGGCCAGCGCGGCGTCGAGGCCCTCGCCGGTGATGACGTCCACGCCCAGCGAGCGCGCCATGGGCACGACCTCGTGGCCCCGCTCACGGGCGACGTCCACGATGTGGCGGCCGACCCGGCCGGTGGCCCCGGCCACGGCGATCCTGGTTGCGTTCATGTCACATGTCCTTCCGTTTCGTCGTCACTGCTATGACGGATCGCCGACGGAGGATGTGACGAGTGGACGAGAGCGAGTTCCTGGCCGGGCAGTTCGAGAGCCACCGGTCCCACCTCTGGTCGGTCGCCTACCGGATGCTGGGCTCGGGGGCCGAGGCCGACGACGCCGTCCAGGAGGCGTGGCTGCGGCTCAGCCGGACCGACACGAGCGACGTCCGCAACCTGGGCGGCTGGCTGACCACGGTGGTCGGCCGCGTGTGCCTCGACCGCCTGCGGTCCCGCACGTCGCGCCGCGAGGACCCGCTCGACGGCCGCATCCCTGATCCGGTCGTCACCGCCGAGCCCGGCGCCGACCCCGAGCACGAGGCCGAGCTGGCCGACTCCGTGGGGCTGGCGCTGCTGGTGGTCCTGGACACGCTGCCGCCCGCGGAGCGGCTGGCCTTCGTGCTGCACGACCTGTTCGCCGTGCCGTTCGACGAGATCGCCCCGGTGGTCGATCGGACGCCCGAGGCCGCCCGCCAGCTGGCCAGCCGGGCCCGCCGCCGGATCCGGGGCGCGTCGCCCGCCGGCGGCCCGGACGACCCGGCCCGGCGGCGCCGGGTGGTCGACGCCTTCCTCGCCGCGGCCCGCGGCGGTGACCTCGACGCCCTGGTGGCCGTGCTCGACCCCGACGTCGTGCTGCGCGCCGACCTCGGTCCCGCACCGGGCGACTCGATCCTGGTGCGGGGCCCGGCCGCCATCGCGGGCCAGGCCATCATGTTCGCCACCCCGGACCGGCGCGAGTTCCCGGTGCTGGTCAACGGCGACCCGGGCATCGTCGTGTTCCACCAGGGCCGGGTCGCCTCGGTGCTGCAGTTCACCGTGCGCGACGACCGCATCGTGGCCATCCAGGGCCTCGGCGACGCCGAGCGCCTGCGCCGCCTCGGCCTCGACCTGCGCGCCCTGCCCGCCAACGCGGCCGTGCTGGCGTACACCGAGAGCGGCCACGCGCACAGCGACCTGGGCGGCGCGCTCCACCAGCACGCCCGCGAGGCCGGGCTGCGGGTGGTCGCGGTCGGCTCCGGCGATTTCCCGGCCCTGGTGGCCGCGACGGGCGGCGGCCTGGCGGTCGCCTGCGCGCTCGGCATGGCCCGGCTCGGCCTGCGGGCCGGCGCCGAACCGCCCGCGGGCGCCCAATCGGACCACACCCCGGCGCCGGAGCTGGGCGAAGGCTGGTGGTGGGTCGACCCCTGGGCGCCCGGGCTGAGCGCCTGGTTCGAGGCGGCGGCACGGTCCGGCTGAGCGGTTCGTTACCGCGCCGGTGGCACTCCGCTAGCAGCAGCCTCCGTACGTTGCACTCTCGGGTGCAAACGAGGGAGGACAGGATGAGACGTACACGGTCGGTACTCGCGAGCCTGGCTCTGGTCGGATCGTTCGCTGCCGCGTCGTTGGTCGGCTCCGCTCCGGCGTCCGCCTCGGCCACGGCCGAGATGGCGATCGCGGAGGACTGCGACTTCGTCGGTTCGGCGACAGCGGACTCCGGGGTGTCTCGCATCTCGGTGAACCTGGAGTACTGCTTGGGCCTGGGCTACTACCTCGCGTATGTGACCGTCTGGGACACCTCCTGCGACAACCGGACGGCGTACGGATATCTCCAGGTGAACTTCGTCGGCACCATCACAACCGTCTCGGCGAGCGGATGCGGACATCGAACGGACACCACGCTCGGGTATTACAGCATTCGCCCCATGGAGATCTGGACCAAGGCCTGCAACGGCGGCGGTTGCAGCAGCCAGAGTCCCAAGAGCAGGATCGACGGCTGGGGCTGAGCGATCCCGCCAGCACCGACCGGCTGGAGCCCGCGCTGACGAACGTGGGGGGATCTACAACTAGCGTGGGTCGCGATGGCCGTGCCGCTGGAGGTGAACGGCACCCGCCACGAGGTGGAGGCCGATCCGGACACGCCGCTGCTGTGGGCCCTGCGCGGCGACGTGGGCGACCGCAGCCCCAAGTACGGCTGCGGGATCGAGCAGTGCGGAGCCTGCCGCGTCCTGGTCGACGGGCGCCCCGTGGCGTCGTGCACGCTGCCGCTGGGCGACGTGGGGGAGCGGCCGGTCACCACCCCGGCCGGGCTGGCGGCCGATGCCGCGGGCGCCGCGGTCCAGGCCGCGCTCCTGGCTCACAACGCGGGCCAGTGCGGCTACTGCCTGCCCGGCATCGCGGTCACGCTCACCGCGCTGGTCCGGCGTGGTGAGGCGCGCGACGCGGCGGCGGTTCGCGCCGCGCTGGACGATCATCTGTGCCGCTGCGGCGCCCAGCCGCGCATCGTCCGGGCCGCCCTCGACGCGTTGGGTGCCGAGCCCGCGCCCGGGGTGGGTGGCGACGAGATCGTCGTGCCCGAGGCGGAGGCGGAGGTGGCGGTGCGTCCCCCGAGCGCGGCGCGGCGGCTCGGGTCGCTGGCCGGGGTGCCCGACCTGGATCAGTGGGTGCGCATCGTCGCCCCCGACCGGATGGCCGTGCACACCGGCAAGGTCGAGCTGGGCCAGGGGATCCTGACCGCCCTGCTGGCCGTGGCGGCCGACGAGCTGGGCGTGGACCCCGCCCGCATCGACCTGGTCAGCGGCGTCACCGGTACCACGCCCAACGAGTGGGTCACCGCCGGGAGCGGATCGATCGAGCAGAGCGCCATGGCCGTGCGGCAGGCGTGTGCCCACGCCCGGCGGATCCTGGTGGAGCGGGCGGCCGCCGCCCTCGGAACCGACCCGGAAGACCTGGTCGTGGACGACGGCCACGTCGTGGCGCCCGACGGCCGGCGGGTGGCCTACGCCGAGGTCGGTGCCGGCCGGCCCTTCGGCGTCGCCGTCGACGAGGCGGTCGAGGTGCTCCCGCTCGCCGAGCGGCGCTGGACGGGCCGGGGCCTGCCCCGGGTCGACCTGCCGGCCAAGGTGCGGGGCGAGCCCATTTTCCTCCACGACCTGGTGCTGCCGGGCATGCGCTACGCCCGGGTGGTGCGCCCGCCGCGGCCCGGCGCCCGGCTGTCCGGCCGGGTCCCCGCGGCGCTGGCGGGAGCGGACGTCGTGCGCAACGGGTCGTTCCTGGCGGTGGTGGCCGACCGCGAGGCCGACGCCGTCCGGGCCGCCGAGGCGCTGGCGGCCGAGGCCCGCTGGGACGGCGGCGACGACCTGGTCCCCGGCACGGCCGGACCGGCGCACCTGGTGGCCCAGCCCGCCCGCTCGACCCCGGTGGTCGACGGCGTGGCGGCGGACGGCCCGGTCGGGCCCGCCCCCGACCACGGCGAGCGGCGCGTGCGGGCCACGTACACCAAGCCGTTCCTGCTGCACGGGTCGATCGGCCCGTCGGTGGCGGTGGCCCGGTTCGAGGACGGCCGCCTGGAGGTGTGGAGTCACAGCCAGGGCGTCGAGCTGCTGCGCCTGGCGCTGGCCGAGGTGCTGCGGCTGGATCCCGGCGACGTCACGCTGACCCACGTGCACGGCGCGGGCTGCTACGGCCACAACGGCGCCGACGACGTGGCCCTGGACGCCGCCCTGGTGGCCATGGCCGACCCGGGCCGGCCGGTGTCGCTGGCCTGGACCCGCGCCGACGAGCACGCCTGGGAGCCGGCCGCTCCGGCCATGTCGGTGACCCTGGAGGCGGGCCTGGACCCCTCGGGCCGGCTGCGCTCGTGGCAGCACGACGTGCACAGCTACGCCCACATGGGCCGGCCCCGGCCCACCGGCGACACCAGCTCGTGGCTGCTGGCCTCGTGGGACCTCGACTCGCCGTGGGACCGCCCGAAGCCCCAGCCCAGCCGGGGCTTCCACACCGGCAGCTACCGCAACGCCGACCCGCTCTACCGGGTGGGCGAGCGCCGGGTGGTCGACCACTTCGTGGCCCCGTCGCCGCTGCGCACGTCGTCCACGCGCAGCCTGGGCGGCTTCGCCAACGTGTTCGCCCTGGAGTCGTTCGTCGACGAGCTGGCGCTGCTGGCCGGCCGCGACCCGGTCTCGTTCCGCCTGGACCACCTCGACGATCCCCGCGCCCGCGCCGTCATCGAGGCCGCGGTCGACCTGGCCGGCGGCCTGGAGGCGCCCGGCGGGCTCGACGCCCCGGGCCGGGGCCTGGCCTTCTCCCGCTACGAGAACAGCAAGGCCTACGCCGCCGTCGTCGCCGAGGTCACGGTGGACCCTCGCACCGGCCTCGTGGTCGTGACCCAGGGCTGGATCGCCGCCGACGCGGGCGAGGTCATCGACCCCGACGGGCTCGTCAACCAGCTGGAGGGCGGCTTCGTCCAGGCCGCCAGCTGGACGCTCAAGGAGCAGCTGGACCCCTCCGAGACCGGCCAGGGCGGTGGCCGCCCGACGGACTGGGACACCTACCCGATCCTCCGCTTCGCCGAGTCGCCCGCGCCGTCGACCCGCCTCCTCGACCGCCCCGAGGCCCGCCCCCTCGGCGCCGGCGAGGCCACCACCGGCCCCACCGCCGCCGCCATCGCCAACGCCGTCCACCAGGCCACCGGCGCCCGCCTCCGCGACCTCCCGCTGCGCCCGGCCACCGTCCGCGCCGCCCTGGCGGCCCTGGTGTAGGGGAGCCCGGCACCGATGTTGGGGCTGAACCGGATCTTCTTCACCGGCGAGGACCTGGCCAACGTGCGGGTCGGTCCGCACTTCGGGCCGCTGGCCGAGACGGCCTTCAGCCTGGAGCGGCTGTTCGGGCGGTCCTCGTCGGTGGCGTTCGATCCCTGGCGCCGCGAGGTGGCGCCGCAGGTGAACGAGGCCACCCACGCGCTGTCGCGGCTGTTCCCGTGGGCGCTCGACCTGGGGACCACGGCCGAGCGCAGTCTCTCGCTCGATGCCGGGCTCGACCGTTTCCGGGCCCGGTCGGCCGGGTTCGTCGCCGGCGAGTTGGAGATCTGCGCCACCAACGTGTGCTGCCCGCCGGACTGGGCGCGTGGCCTGGTGGCCCAGGAGCCGAGAGATCGGGTGGCCGGGGCGCTGCGCGCCTATCACGAGACGGCGATCGCGCCGTACTGGCCGGTCGCTCACCAGATCCTGGAGGCGGAGACCGTCCGTGCGGCGCGGCGCCTGGGCGAGCTCGGGGTCGTGAGCTTCCTCGGGTCGGTCAGTCCCCACATCGGCTGGCAGGGCCCGGTGCTGGAGGTGCACTGCGCGATCCAGTGGGTGCACGACTGCCACCTCGACGGTCGCGGCCTGGACGTCGTGCCGTCGCTGTTCTGCCCGGAGGGGTTCCCGCTGTGGTTCGGCTACGAGCCGGATGCTCCGCCCGTCCTCTTCTACCCCGTGGACCTCGGGCCGGCAGATGTGGTCCGGCTGTGGGCTCGCGACGGCATGGCG
>DATBGF010000534.1:0-9464 GCA_036558145.1 Acidimicrobiales bacterium | reverse complement strand
CCTTCGATCCGACGCTGCTCCCCGCCCTGGTGGCGGCGGGCGACGTCGCGAGCCGCGACGATCCCGAGGCCCGGACCACGCTGCCGGCCAGCGCGACCTGGCCGGGAGACCCGGGCGGCATCGAGACCGACCACACCCTGGGCCTGGCCCGCCTGCCGCGCGGCACGGCCATCGACGCCGGTGGGCTGGGCAAGGGCCTGGCCGCCGACCTGACCGTCATCGAGCTGCTGGCTGCGGGGGCCGAGGGCGCCCTGGTGTCGGTGGGCGGCGACCTGCGCGTCGAGGGCGAGGGCCCACAGGGCGCGTGGTCGATCGCGGTCGAGGACCCCCGGGACCCCGCCGAGCTGGGCATGGTCCTGGCCCTGGCCGCCGGGGGCGTCGCCACCTCGACCCCGGCCGCCCGCCGGTGGCACTCGGGCGGCGTCGACCGCCACCACCTCTTCTCCCCTGCGACCGGAGCGCCGGCCGACGCGCCGGTGGCGTCGGTCACCGTGGCCGCGGCCACCGCGGCCTGGGCCGAGGCGCTCACCAAGGTGCCCTTCGTGCGGGGAGCGCAGGAGGGCGTGGCGATCCTCGGGGACATGGACGTGGCCGCCATGGTCGTGACCGGCGACGGGGCACGGCGGACGACGCCGGCCTGGTACCGCCTCGGCCGCGACCTGGGGGCGTCGGCGTGAGCCACCAGATGTGGTGGTACCTGGCCCGGGCGTCGGGCATCGTCGCCTGGGCCCTGCTGGTGGCCAGCCTGGTGTGGGGCGTGCTGCTCGCCACCCGGGTGCTCAGGCCGCACGACCGCCCGGCCTGGCTCCTCGACCTGCACCGCTGGCTCGGCGGCCTGGCCATGGCCATGGTCGGGCTGCACGTCGGGTCGCTGATCGGTGACAGCTTCGTCCACTTCGGCGCGGCCGACGTGCTGGTGCCCTTCGCCTCCAGCTGGAAGCCGGCACCCGTCGCCCTCGGGGTGCTGTCGCTCTACGTCCTCGCCGCGGTCGAGGTCACGTCGCTGGCGATGCGCAAGCTGTCCCGGCGCGCCTGGCGGGGCGTCCACCTCACCAGCTACGGCCTGGTCTGGCTCGTGTCCCTCCACGCCGGGCTGGCCGGCACCGACGTGTTCAACCTCGCCTACCGCGGCGTCGCCGCCGTGCTCCTCGTGGCGGCGATGGCCGCCACGTATGTGGCGCTCCTGGCCCCCCGCCGGCGTCGTCGTCCCGTTGCGGCCTGAAGGTGGGGCCGTTCGGCCCTAGGTGCGGGGCGCCGGGACGCGCTTAGCTGGTCGTAGACCCTAGGAGGCGCATGCGATGGTCCCTGCCGGTGCCTACCCCGCCCGCCTGGAGGGGCGCCTGGAGCGTCCCCTGAGCCCCTGGCTGTGGCTCGTGAAGTGGCTGCTCCTCGTCCCCCACTTCGTGGCGCTGCTGTTCCTGTGGCTGGCGGTGATCGTGCTCACCATCGTCGCCGGGTTCGCCATCCTGTTCACCGGGCGGTACCCCCGGTCGCTGTTCGAGTTCAACGCCGGCGTCATGCGCTGGAGCTGGCGCGTCGGGTTCTACGGCATCTCGGCCTTCGGGACCGACCGGTACCCGCCGTTCAGCCTCGAGCCCGACCCGGACTACCCGGCCGACTTCTCCGTCGACTACCCCGACCAGCTGTCGCGCGGCCTCGTGCTGGTGAAGTGGTGGCTGCTCGCGCTGCCGCACTACCTGGTCGTCGCGGTGTTCCTGGGCGGATGGGGCATCCGGATCGCGGCCGGCGGGCTCATCGCCCTGCTGGCCCTGATCGCCATGGTCATCAACGCGTTCCGTCACGAGTACCCCGAGTCGATCTTCGACTTCGTGATGGGGATGAACCGCTGGTGCTACCGGGTCCTCGCCTACGCGGCACTGATGCGGGACGAGTACCCACCGTTCCGGATCGACCCGGGCGGGAGCGACGCGAGAGGAGACACACCATGACCACCGTCAAGCAGGCTGCGGCCGACTTCCTCGCCCAGCGCAGGATCGCCGTCACCGGTGTCTCGCGCGCTCCCAAGGACCACGGCAGCAACGTCGTCTACAAGCGGCTCCGGGACCGGGGCTACGAGGTCTTCGCGGTCAACCCCAACGCGGAGGAGGTCGAGGGCGACCGGTGCTACCCCACGCTCCACGACATCCCCGGCGGAGTGGACGCGGTCGTCGTCGCCACCCGGCCCGACCGGGTCGAGGCCACCGTGCGGGAGTGCGGCGAGCTCGGCATCGACCGGGTGTGGATGCACCGCGCCTTCGGCGGCGGCAGCGTGTGCGACGAGGCCACCGTCTACGGCCGTGAGCACGGCATGACCGTCATCGACGGCGGCTGCCCGCTCATGTTCGATCCCACCGCCGACACCGGGCACAAGATCATGCGGTTCCTCCTCTCCCCCACCCACAAGGTGCCCAAGACCGTCTGACGGTCAGGGTCAGGCGAGCTCGCGGAGCTCACCGGTGACCAGGAACCAGGCCTGTTCGGCGATGTCCACCGCGTGGTCGGCCGCCCGCTCGAGCTCGCGCCCGATCTGCAGCGTCTCCAGCGCCCAGGGCAGGTGCTCGTCGCTGGCGGCGATGACGGCATCGAGCAGGTCACGGTCGAGCCGGTGGACCTCGACACCGCGTGCGGCCACGGCCTCGCACGTGGCCAGGTCGCGCCGGACGAACGCGGTCACGGCCTCCTCGGTCATCGCCGCGGCCGCGGTCCCCATCTCGCCCAGGCGGTAGGCGATCTCGGGCCGGGTGGCCAGGTCGGCCGCCTCGGTCGTGGCCGCGGCGACCTCGACGGCCAGGTCGCCGATCCGCTCGAGGTGGAGCGCCACGTGGAGCAGCGCGACCAGGAAGCGCAGCTCCGACGCCACGGGCTGCTGGCGGCCCATGACGTCGATCGCGGCCCGCTCGATGTCCTGGTACAAGGAGTCGATCGCGTCGTCCTCCGCCACGACCCTCTCGGCCAGCAGGGCGTCGCCGCGCTCCAGGGCGTCCATCGCGTCCTCCAGGGAGCGCTGGGCCATCACCGCCATCGCCTGGATCCGGCCTTCGAGGCGGGCCAGCGCCTCGTGGTAGCGCGGGCGGTGGGCTGCCGCCGGATCGGGCAGCCTGCCACGCACCTTCGTCTGCATCGGAGGGTCCTCCTGCTCGCCTGGCTGTGAGCATCCGCCGCACGGGAATGCCCAGGCCAGGGTCCTTCGGCCCTGGAGAACCCGCCCTCGGGGAGGGGTAGCGTCGGCGTGATGGCCGGCGCCCCCGGATCGGAGCTCACGGTGGCGGTGACCGGTCCGACCGGCACGTTCGGCTTCGGGCTGATCCCCCTGCTGGAGGCCGACGAGCGGATCGCGCACGTGGCCGGCATCGCCCGCCGGCCGTTCGACCCGGCGGAGCACGGCTGGACCAAGCTGGCCTACCGCCGGGGCGACGTCCGGGACCCCGCCGCGCTGGAGGCCGCGTTCGCCGGGGCCGACGTGGTGGTCCACCTCGCGTTCCAGGTGCTCGGCACCGCCACCCCCGCCACCACCCGCAGCATCAACGTCGACGGCACGCTCAACGCCTTCCGGGCCGCCGCGGCGGCCGGAGCGCGGCGCTTCGTCTACGCGTCCTCCGTGGCGGCCTACGGCTTCCATGCCGACAACCCTGAGCTGCTCAGCGAGGACTGGCCGGTCCGGCCCGCGGACCACTTCTTCTACGCCCGCGAGAAGGCGGAGATCGAGCTCCTGCTGGACGGCGAGCGGGCCGGCCATCCCGGGCTCGACCTCTACGTCGTCCGCCCCTCCATCGTGCTCGGGCCCCACGCCGTGGGGGCCAAGGACCTCACCCCACCCGCGCTGGCGCCGCTCGCCCGCGGGCTCGGTCGCCTGGCCGGCCGGGTGCGGAGCCTGCCCGTGGCGGTGCCCGTCCCGGTGGCCGACGTGCCGGCCCAGTTCGTCCACGAGGACGACGTCGGCCAGGCCCTGCTCGCCTGCATCGCGGGCGCGGGGCCGCCCGGCGCCTACAACCTCGCGGGGGACGGCGTGCTCACGCTGGCCGACATCGCCCGCGAGCTGGGCCTGGCTCCGATCACGATCCCCGCGGGCCCGGTGCGGGCCGCGGCGGGGGCGATCGCGGCCGCGCCGTTCCTCCCCCAGGCTGCGGGCTGGGCCGAGGCCCTCCGCCACCCGGCCATCATGGACACGACCCGGGCCAAGCGGGACCTCGGCTGGCGCCCCCGCTACTCGGGGCGGGAGGCGCTGCGGGCCACGCTCGCCTGAACCCGCGCAGCCAGGGACCTTGGTCCCTGGTCCGGCCCCCTCCCGGCCTTCAGTGTGGGAGCGGAGCGACCAGAGGAGGCGGCCGTGGACCAGACGACCAATGGGGCGCGGCTCTCGGCGGCCGACAGCCTTCTGTGGCGGATCGAGTGCGACCCCGTGCTGCGCACGCCGGTCGTGGTGGTCGGCCTGCTGGACCGGTCGCCGACCCCCGACGGGGTCGAGGCGACGATCGAGCGGGCGGCGGGGCTGCTCCCCCGCCTCGGCCAGCGGCTCGATCCGCCAGCCCTCGACCTGGGCCGGCCGCGCTGGCGGCCGTCGGGCGAGCCGTCGCTCGCCGCCCACATCCGGCGGGTCGCCGCGCCCGGCGGTGGGCTCGACGCCGCGCTGGCCGTGGCCGAGCCGGACGCGGCCGCCGCGTTCGACCCGGTCCGCTCGCCCTGGACCATGACCGTGGTCGACGGCCTGGACCGGGGCCGGGCCGCGGTGATCCTGCGCTTCCACCACACGCTCACCGACGGCGTCGGGGGCATCGAGATCGCGGAGCGGATGTTCGACCGCACCCGCCACCCCCGGGCCGGCGACACGCCGGAGGCGCCGCCGGCCGCCACCCCGACCGCGAACGGCGACAGCCCCGCGCCGTGGCCGGCCTCCCTCGTGGACGGGGCCCGGACCGCGCTCGGCGCCCTGCTCCGCCCGCGCGAGGCGCTGGGGGTCGTGAGCCGGATCGCCTCGTCGACCGTGCGCACGCTCGCCCCCGCGCCCAAGGGCGGCTCGCCCGTCCTCGCCGGGCGCAGCATCGACCGGCGCCTGGCGGTCGTGGAGCGCCCGCTGCGCGACCTGCAGGCCGCGGCCCGGGCCACCGGCGGCACCGTCAACGACGTGCTGCTGGCCGCGGTGGGAGGCGCGCTGGGCGAGTACCACTGGGCCCAGGGTGGGCCGGTCCCGGCGATCCGGGTCGTCATGCCGATCAACGTCCGCCGGCCGGGCGACCCCATCGGCGGCAACCGGTTCGTCCCGGCCCGGTTCACGCTGCCGATCGACGACCCCGACCCGGTCGCCCGCGTGCGCATCGCCGGCGCCCTGGTCCGGTCCTGGCGGAGCGAGCCGGCGCTCGGCGCCACCGACCTGCTGGCGGCCGGCATCGACTTCCTGCCCCGGACGCTGGCGGCCCGGCTGTTCTCCGGCATGTTGCGCTCGACGGACGTCGACGTCGTGGACGTGCCCGGGCTCCGCCGCCGCGCCTACCTGGGCGGGGCCCGCATCGAGCGCCTGTGGGCCTTCGCCCCGCCCACCGGCGCCGCGCTCAGCGTCACGCTGGTGTCCCACGACGGGAAGGCCTGCATCGGCCTCGCCTGCGACCGGCTGGCCGTGGCCGATCCCGAGGGCCTGGAGAAGTGCCTGCACGCCGCGCTCGACGAGCTCGCGGCCCTGGGGAAGGGTGGCCCGGCATGAGCACGACCACCGCCATCGACACGGACCGGCTCACCGCCCTCGACGCCAGCTTCGTCTGGTTCGAGCACACGGGCTCGCCCGCCCACATCGGCTCGGTGGCCACGTTCGAGGCCGCGCCGCTGCTCCGGCCGTCCGGTCGCCTGCGCCTCGGCGAGATCCGCCGCCGCATCGACGCCCGCCTGGATCCCCTGCCCCGGCTGCGCCGCCGCCTGACCACCGTGCCCTACGACCTCGACCGGCCCTGCTGGGTGGACGATCCGGACTTCGACATCGCCCGCCACGTGACCGAGCTGCGCCTGCCGCCGCCGGGCGACGACGCCACGCTGCGACGGGTGGCGGGCGAGCTGATGAGCGAGGTCCTGCCCCGCGACCGCCCGCTCTGGGACCTGCACTTCCTGACCGGCCTCGACGGTGGCCGGGTGGGGCTAGTCCAGCGGATCCACCACGCCATGGTCGACGGCGTGTCCGGCGTCGACCTGGCCACGCTCATGCTCGACCTGGAGCCGGACGTCCCCGAGGCCCCGCCCCCGCCGGCCTGGACCGCCGCCCCGCTGCCCGACGAGGCCGACCTGCTCAACGCCGGCCTGCGCCACCTGGTGGCCGACCCGCTGCGGCTGGCGCAGGCCGCGGCACACGCGGCCCGCCATCCGACCGGCCTGGCGCGGGCGCTGCGCACGGTGGCGAGCGGGCTGGGCCCGGCGCTGGCCGAAGGCCGGGCGCCCCGCAGCTCGCTCAACGGCCCGTTGCTCGGCGCGCGGCGGCTGGCGTGGGTGCGGACCGACGTCGCCGCCGTCAGGGCCGCCGGTCGCGACGCCGGGGCGACGCTGAACGACGTGGTGCTGGCGGCCGTGGCCGGCGGCCTGCGCCGGCTGCTGCTCGGCCGGGGCGAGCCGCTGCCCCACGACGCCGTGCTCAAGGCCATGGTGCCGGTGTCGCTCCGCGCCGCCGGCGACCACGACGCGCAGGGCAACCAGGTGGGCTGCGTCTACGCGCCGCTGCCCATCGGCATCGGCGACCCGGTGCGGCGGCTGGCGGCCGTGGCCGAGGCCATGCGCCGGTGCAAGTCCCGCCCGGAGGCGGACGGCATGGGCGCCGTCCTCGCCGCCGCCGACGCGCTGCCCCCCTTCGCCGCCCGCGCCCTGACCGGGACCTTCGTCCACCAGCCGTTCGTGAACCTGGTGATCACCAACGTGCCCGGCCCGCCGTTCCCGCTCTACCTGGCCGGCGCCCGGATGCTCGAGGCGTACCCGGTCGTCCCCCTGGGCGCCAACCTGACGGTCGGCGTGGCCGTGCTGTCCTACGACGGCTCGCTGGCGATCACGCTCACGGCCGACGACCGGGCCTGCCCCGACGTCGACGTCCTCGCCGAGGGGATCGAGCGCTCGCTGGCCCAGCTCGGGGCGTCCGACGCCGGGACCTTCGCCTCTGCTCCACCGGCTGTCGCGTCCTTACGTTGAGAAGATTGGAACGCATTCCCCAAGAGCGCGCGCACAGAGTCGTGGTGCTGGGGGCGGGACCGGCGGGACGCTGGTCGCCAATCGGCTGCGACGCCGGTATCCGTCGGGACAGGCGACGATCACGGTCGTCGATCGGGACGACCGTCACGTCTACCAGCCCGGGCTGTGCACCTCGCCACCATGCTGGGCGGGCTGCCCGGGATGTCCTCGGTCATGACGGCGTACCTGAACCGGAAGATGGAGGGCCTGGACATCCCGTCCGTGCCCGAGTTCATCGAGATGATCGCGGACACCGGCGCCGGGCTCTACGCCTGCAAGGCGTCCGTCGACCTGTTCGGCCTGGAGAAGAACGACTTCGTCCCCCAGGTCAACGACATCATCACGGTCGGCGAGTTCTACGAGATGGCGGCCGGCGGCCAGATCATCTTCACCTGAGCGTGCCCGCCAGCCAGGTGAACGGCTGCGCCGCACCCCCCGGGGTGTGGTGGACCTCGCGGCGCTGCTCGACGATGGTCACGTCACCGAGCAGGTCCGCCAGGTCCGGGGCCGTGTAGCGCTGGACCGGCAGGCCGGAGCAGTGGGTCGGACCGTCCTCGGCGAACGTGCCGATCACGAACGCCCCGCCCGGGCGCAGCGCCCGTCGTAGCAGCCGGACGTACGCGTCCCGGTCCCCCGCGTCGACCAGGAAGTGCAGGACCGCCCGGTCGTGCCACAGGTCCCAGCGGCGCGGCGGCTCCCAGGCGAGCAGGTCGGCCACGATCCAGGTCACCTCGGCCGGGTCGCCCAGCCGGCGCCGGGCGATGGCGAGAGCCGGGGCCGCCACGTCCAGCACGGTCACGTCCCGCTGGCCGGCGGCCAGCAGGTCGTCGACGAGCGTCGAGGCGCCTCCTCCCACGTCGAGGACGGATGTGTCGCGCGTGCGTCCGGCCGCGTCCATGAGCTCGACCGAGGTCCGGGCGTGCTCCTGGTACCACGACAGGTCCGTGTCACCCGCGGCGTAGCGGCCGTCCCAGCGCTCGGCCCGGTCCGGACCCATCACCCGCCACGCTAACGAGTGAGCAGCCGTCCGAGCACGGGCTCGACCAGGTCGGCGTGGCGCCGGCCCTTCAGCGCCAGGAGATCGGCGGCGTCGGCGCTGTCCGGCTCGGACCGGTGCAGCGACGACGCGGCCCGGGCGAGCCACCCGCCCAGGTCCTCAACCGCGACGGGCTCGGCGGCCAGGTACGCCGCCAGGTAGCTGTCGAGGATCCGGGCCCGCACCGCCCGCTCCCGCTGGAGCGCCTCGGCGGGCTGGTCGGGGCGGAGGGCCTGGTAGCGCACGGCCATGACCGTGCGGGCCACGTCGGCGGCGCGGGTCGAGCGGTGGGCGTTGACCCAGTCGATCGTCACCGGGCCCGCCGGGCCTGCGATCACGTTGCCGGGGTGGAAGTCGCCGTGGAACACGATGTCGCCGGCCGGCACCTCGGCGTCGGAGCCCCGGGACCGGATCACGGCCGCCAGGTCCGCCAGCCCGGGCACGGCCACTGCGTGCATGGCGAGGTGCACGGCCGCCAGAGTCCCGCCCACCCCGCCGGGCGAGCGCTCCGCCCGCAGCAGCTGGTCGAGCAGCGTCGGGCCGTCGACGCGCTCGTAGACGATCCCCCGCCGGCCGTCCACGTCGACCACGCCGTGCACCGCCGGGCTGGCGATGCCGGCCTCGTGGACCGCCCGGGCGCAGGCCAGCTCGCGCTCGACCGCGAAGTCGTAGGCGGCCAGGAACAGCTTGACCACCCGGCCCTCGTCCCAGGCGAACACCTCGGACATGGCGCCCGCGCCGACCCGCTCCCCCAGGCGTGGCACCCGGGTCACTCGCCGGGGTAGGTCAGGCCGATCTGGGCGCGGACGGCATCCATCGTCCCGGCCAGGGCCAGCGTCTCCGCCAGCGGCATCGTCGGGCTCTCCGTCAGGCCGCGGGCGAGGCAGCGGTGGACCTCGGCGATCTCGAACTCGAAGCCGTCGCCGTCGAAAGACGCGTCCACGACCTCGGGCTGGGAGACCCCGGCGGTGACCGTGAACGACGTCGGGCAGTGCATGAAGGCCGGGAGGTCGATCCACCCGTCGCTGCCGCTGATGCGCGCCGTGCACGCCAGCGGGACGGTGATGGCGGCCTGGACCACGCCGAGCCCGCCCCGCTCGTGGCGCAGGACCGCCGCCACCTGCTCGTCCACGCCCGTGGCGCCGAGCACGCCGCTGCCGGCCACTTGGGCGATCGGCCCGAGCACCAGCGTGGACAGCTGGATCGGGTAGATCCCGAGGTCGAGCAGGGCGCCGCC